>CAYRJG010000009.1:0-25274 GCA_964424525.1 uncultured Ruminococcus sp. | reverse complement strand
ATTGCGGAGGGCGGCGAGGATACAATAATTGAAGGTATTCCCGTTTTACACGAAGAAAATGCCTTCACTCACGGTGCGCTGATTCATGCAACAAGTATTCTTTACATTCATTATGCAAAAAACGATGATGCGCGAGCGAATATTATACGTGACAGATTGCTCCAGTTCATAGATTTTACAATTAAAAAAACGGCAATATCCACTTGGGGAAAGCTTGGAGTTTTGCGCGCACTTTACAAGCTATTACAAGCAGATATGCTCTCTAGCATCAGCAAGGAAAGACTCAATAGGTTAAATGAGCTAACAGATTATTCCGATTTCCTTGACAAAGAAAAAATTGAACTTTTGCATTATCCCACAAATTATTATCAGGTTGCACTTGCCTGTGCTGCATACCGTGAAAAACTCGGATTTGAGAATGACGGAATGGCAAACAAGATAGAAGAGAAATTTCTTGCGAACGTATTTGCAAACGGTGCGACGTTTATGGATGATGAGCCGGGATACGGCAGATATGACAGGTATTCATTCATTCTGACATCAGAAATCTCCGACCTTTACAGGGATATCAAACGAGCTCTGCCCGAAAACATTCTACTAAATCTCAAAAAATGCGCAAATTGCTCGCTTTATATGGCAAATAGGATAGGTGACGGATTTAATTACGGTAGAAGCCTTTCCGTTCACGGTGATGCAACACCTGCGGAAATTTTGGCATCTGCACTCAGCCGCGATCTTCTAGATGAAGAAAATTGCCAACTCGCGTTATCATATATTTTTGCAATTCTTCAAAAGATACTTTATTTTTGGTATAACCCCAAAAAGCAGAGCTTTGATATTTGGTGGGACGGACGAACTACCAACGATTACAGACAAATTCATCGTCTGCTTGAAGTAAACATGGATATGGCTTGCCATCTTTATGCGCTCTATGATAATATTGCAACAGCCGGACTTGACCAGATGCAAATATCAACAAAAATGCCCAATCCCCAAAAGTGGGAATACAAAAAGATTGAATTTTCAAAAAATCATTCTGCCTATATTTTAAGGTACAAAGATTCCCTTTCTATACTTCCGTTTGTTGGAACTAAAGATTTCGGTCTAACCGCTTCATACAATCCTTTTCCTGCTATATGCGGATTTATCGAAGGCTCTCCGGAATCGATGCTTCCCTTCCTTATCCCCGAATATACCGATAAAGACGGAAATAAATATCGTCCTGCTCATTTTGTTACATCAACAGAAGAACGCGAAGTTGACGGCGGTCTTTTGATTACGGCATACGGCAACCTTATGAAAAACGATAATACAAGAGAAAAAGCCGATATAACCTATCGCCAGGATGCGTTCTTTTGCGAAAGCGAAATAATCGTTGAATTTGAAGTTAATGCAGATTTTACATCCGCCGAGATGTTTACCGCCACTTCGAATGAATACACACGCATTTTCGTTGGTGGATTCATGGATTCCAAGCGCATAGAGCTGAAGGATAACAACGATTTCAAAACGCCTCATGGCGCTTATACCGAGGCTTATATGCACTACTCAGTTAATCCGCACCGACTTGGATATAAGGTTAATTTTTCATTTTAATTCAAATATACTATTTTAATCAAATAATGCTTAAAAATTAAGAGGGTAGCTCAAGTACAAAAACTTGAGCTACCCTCGAATGCGTTAAGGTGCTAGGGGGATCTCGCCCGAAAATCTTCGAATACTCTATGCACACCGAAGTGCTATTGCGCTTGACACGATGTGTCTTGTGGCGACTTTGCCGCCACGCGTGCAGAGCAATCTGCGCATTTGCACCGATGAGCAAGCTCCTCGATGCAAATTTGCTTGATTATAGAAAATGACTATAATTAATTGGAGAAATTCGTAGAATTTCAACCATATAATATATTTTTTAGATCATTTGTCTAAAAGAGAACTTTTTATTATATTTCGATCATTTTCGGTTGCGCCCAAATGCGCCAGTCCCTTTGATATAAAAGCGGATATTATTCGAATCTTAAAATTCTAAAAGGGGTTTACAAAAACAAATGATTATGATATAATTATTTTGCCAAACAAATTCAATATTACTGTATGGGTGTTTTTTCGTATGGGGAAACTATACCCTTTTTTCGCGCGGCGTTCGATCGGCTACTGCATAGGTAAAAATGCAAACTCCCTGCTCGAATGGCGTGCTTTGCGCTCATACGGTTGAATTTGTTTGGCGACAATTGGAGTCCTGCGTTTTTCGGTGCGCTGACTTCGGTTGGCGCATCTTTTTATTTTTCCGAAAAAACTAAAAGGAGATTCAAAATGATTATTCTATGCAGCTTACCTATCACACATTCACCGCCACGGGCTTGAAAAAGCAAAGCAGTCTGCTTTTTCAACGCACTTACTTTTTGCATTAATATCATTAAAAAGGAGTTTCATTATGAATTATTCTCTATATTTTAAGAGTCTTATAAACGAGGCTCTCTCATGTAAACAATACAAAAAACTTAATATTGCATTTAAAATTTTTGGTTTTATAGGAGTTTTCCCTTTTATTGCTATTTCAGCTATACTTTCTATTATATACAACATTTCTGTTTTTTTCTTTAATCTTGGCGCAATAGGTGTTGACTACCTTGAAAATTGGCTAAAAAACGCAAAAAAAGACGTAAAAACCCCGACTGAGCCTGTTATCTACTTCCTTACCATCCCCACTATTTTCACTATGCACGTATTGCTTTCCTTATTCTCCGGATCATTTTTCTTCCTTTGGTTTCTCATGCAATGCTTCTTTTACATAGCAACCCTCGGCGGAATCAGATGGCAACCCTACATCACAAAGATTGATCTTGATGAAAATCACGAAAATTACGTTGCTACTACCAATCGCACAGGCGGTGGTATTCTCGCTATCATTTTAGGCTCAGTATATATTATAAGAACGATTCTGTGCATCGTAGCTTATTTCGTAGAAGAATCTACTCTAAATGATATTACGTTTATCACTACGCTTGTTTATTTTGCAGCAACATGCATTACCGTGCCTATTGTATTCCGCAAGAAGCAGTTCAATGCAAGCTCTAACGACGAAGACAACGAGGATGATGATTTTGCTCTTCCCGAAATTTAAGGAGGAGATATGAGTACACGCTATTTAAAAAGCTTTTCGTTAAAAAAGAATCTCTATTGCGAAAAATCACCAATAATCATTTTGGGCGGTGCTATTCAGTATGATTCGTATAAAGGCATTTCTTTTGCACAGTTAAAGTTCAAAAACATTTCAAACAAGTGCATCACAAATCTAAACATTAAGCTTAAGGTTTTGGATGGCGAAACAACAAATAATAGCTTTGAAATCGAACATTCATATAATGACGTAAATGCAAAAACAGCCGCAGAATTTGCTCAAAACGATATAATCAAACTTCCTTTTAACAACGCAAAGGAGTTTTCGATAATCGGAATTGAAGTCATTTTTGAGGACGGCGAGATTTGGAGCACCGCGAATTCATGGAAATCAATTCGTCAAAAAAGCATTTCTGCGATTCTGCCTGATTATTACCAACAGCTTGCTTATATTAACAAGTTTGGAAATAATGCTAAATACACAATGGCTGAAACAGAAGAATTTTGGATTTGCACCTGCTCCAACGTCCTTCATGCATCGGAGAGCATTTGCCCCAAATGCAAAGCTTCTCGCGAAGATTTGAAGAATATTGATCGAGAACAGCTTCTCCAAGAAGGTATTTGGCTTTTTGCAACCAAGAAAGTTGAAAGCAAAAGACTCTCCGATCTTAAGGCTGCAAAAAAAGCACTGGATCTCGCCAAAGAAACGCCCGAGATAAAAGAGCTTGCAAATAGAGTTGGGGAGGATATTCGTAAAAAAAGGGTCAAAAGGAAAAAAGCGACCATCATTACAGTTTCCACTGCACTGCCCACTGTAGTTATTACCACGCTTCTTCTGCTCACCTTCTTGCTGTTTATCCCGATGTCGCACTATAACGCAGGAGAAGATTATATAAAAGACGGCAAGTACGGCGAAGCATACGATGAATTCCTTGAAGCCGGTGATTACGATGACGCTGAAAATATGTGCGACGAGGTAATTGAAACCGCACAAATTGCAGCAGCAACGCTTGCCGAAGCCGGAGAATATTTCGATGCATACAAGTTGCTTGAGCATCTTGTTGAAAAATCAAACGTTAATATCGGCAACGAATATTTCATATATAAAGGAATGGCTACTGCCGATTACGCAATGGCTGTAAATTACGGCTTGGTTGACATCGTTATTCCCGAAGGCGTTACAAAAATTCCGCCAAAAGCATTCTACGAATGCCGAGATTTAAACAGCATTGTTCTTCCTTCTACTCTTAAAGAAATCGGAACAGAAGCTTTCTATAAATGCTCTAATCTTGAGTTTATTGTTATCCCCAAGAGAGTTTCAAAAATAGAAAAGAACGCTTTTTATGATTGCGAATATCTTACCGTTTATTGTGAAGCAAGCAAAGCCCCCTCCGGCTGGAGCAGTAAATGGGATGTAGGATGTCAATCGGTTGTAATGGGAGCAAAAGAGGTAAAATATTCTTTTGATTCTAATGGTGGAAAGAACATTGAGGATATAAATTCGCTTCAACCCATAGAGCTTCCCACGCCAACAAGGAAGAATTATGAATTTAAAGGTTGGTACACAACCGAGGATTTCTCTTTTGGCACTCTTGTTCAAAATCCGTATCGCGCAAGTCAAGACGTAACCCTTTATGCTAAATGGGAATCCAAGCAGAACGGAAGCAGCTTTGACGAGGCTGTTGAAATCACCGATGGTGATAACAAGACCGTTACGGTTACATCCGAAAAATACTACTTTGAGTTCACTCCGCAAATAAGTGGAAGGTACATTTTTGAAGCTGAAGCTTATGGTGATGTTGATGCAACCTTATACGATTCATCAAAATACTTTTTAACCAGCAATACTTCATACGGAGATGTATATATGTCTTATTATATGACGGCAGGTAACACATACTATTTTGCTGTTTACACATACGACTCTTCAACTTATTGTGATATTTCGCTTAGATCTTATTAATTTCAAAAAGAGCCCCCCAAAGCAGATTGATATAATCCCCTTCGGATATTTTTTGAAAAATCGTTCCGATAAAATTCATTTACTAATCCTTCTTGTGTTTAGGGTAATTCATATTTTAAATATAGCACATTTAGGTACACTTTGTCAATAAAATCAAATTATTTGATTATCTAATATTGAACTTTATTAAACATTGTGCTAAAATAGATGCATTGAGAAAAGAAGCGTGAGGATACAAAAATGAAGGATTGCTTTGATAAAGAGTTAACTCAAAAAATAGAAAACATTATACGCAAGGCATCTCTTATTATGCTTTCAGCCGAGGAATATCGGAATATGCATATAGAAGAAAAAAGCGGCAGCGCAAATTTCGTTACCGAATATGACGTAAAAGTACAAAGATTCCTTGAAAGAAAGCTCAAAGAAATTATTCCCGATTGCTCTTTTCTATGTGAGGAGGAAGGCGAGGATGAAAATCCGTTAGGTGACTCATATACCTTCATAATTGACCCGATAGACGGAACAACGAATTTTATGCTTGGCAGACGCGCATCCTGCATATCTGTGGCTCTTTCGAAAGACAAAGAGCCAATATACGGTGCTGTATACGATCCTTATCATGATCTTTATTACTCTGCAATAAAAGGCGCGGGTGCTTTTTGCAACAAAAAACCTATTCGCCCTTCCGAAAGAATTCCAAGACATGCAATAGCATCAATCGGAACTGCTCCGTATAACCGAGATACAATGGCACGCCCTGTCACCGAGATAGTTTACGGACTGCTGAATAATTTTGCCGACATACGAAGAATCGGATCTGCCGCGCTCGAAATATGCGCGGTTGCATGCGGTGAGCTTGACGTATACTGTGAGCCTGTGCTCTCCCCTTGGGATTTTGCGGCAGCAGCACTCATCGCAAAAGAGGCAGGTGCTATAATCAGCCAATTTAACGGAGCCGAGCTTAACTATGGCAAAAAATGCTCTGTGGTTTGTGCAAACAAATCTACCTATGACACGGTAATGAAGGTTATTGAAGATAAAATTAGCATATAAAATCACGAGCCACCATCGCGAATATTCAACGAGGTGGCTCGTGATTTTATTTTTTAAGTTATTTGAACATTTGCCCTTTTGAGATGCTCAATTTCGTAGGATGTTCCGAAGCGAGGAGTGATAATGTCGCCTTCCTTACCGTCAAGCATAATCTCAACAACACCCGTTTGGACACAAGGGATACAAAGCAAAACGAAAGGCAACGGCAGATTAAAAAGATGTGATACAACACATGAAAAGGCACCTGCGTGTGCGAACATTGCTACCGTTTTGAATTCGGGTTTAATAACCCGATAATAATTGCCTTCTCTTTTATATCCCAAAGATTCAAGCCACAAGTCAAGTCCTTCGGAGAGATTATCAAGACTGGACGGTGTGTTTGTTTTTGAATAAAGCTCGTTTTTTCTCCAATCTGTATCAACAAGGCATTTATTTGCTTTGATATATTCTTCCGCATAAAGCCAGGGACTGCCGTTTTGAAGAACGGGAGTTCCATCCTTGCTTGACCAATTTATTTCACGAACAAAATCACACAAAGTAACGTCTAATCCAAGTTTTTTTGCAGTATAGCTTGCGGTTTCAATCGCCCTGCCACAGCTTGAAGAAAATATGAGCTCTATTCCCTCTTTACATAGACGCTCCGACGCTGCTACCGCCTGCATTTTACCAAGCTCGGTAAGACAATCGAGCTCATAGTTCGGATTACCGTGTCTCACAAATAAAATTCGCATAAAGCCTCCTAAAAAACATAAATTAAAATTGAAATTTAAAGAATTCAACCTTTGATTGTTATTATATAGATTTGTTTGTTTTACAATTATAGTCTTTTTGTATCACCTCTTCATCAATCAAAACTTTTAGCATACGCCCGGAATTCTCTCGGGGTTATACCGACTTGTTGCTAAAATGTGCGCGAAAAGGATGCAAAAGAGCCAAAGCCCGCCGAAAAGGCAATATCCGTAATGCTGGTTTCGGTTGCATATAGGAGTTTTTTGGCCACCTCTACCCTTTGCTCAGAGAGGTACTCGATAAAGCTTCTTCCGTTTATTTCCGAAAAAATACGGCTTAAGTAGCTTGGAGTAATGCTTACTGCCTTGGCAACCTCTGAAAGCGTTATTTGAGAGGTACAATTCTCCGTAATAAATTTCATTGCGCGCACTACATGCAAATAGCTGTCCGACAATTTTATATCAAAGCTCTTTCTCGACTCTACGCACATGCTCAAAAAGATGGTTGCACTCGCACCGATTATCTCATTCTCAAACTCCCCCGTCATTCGTATAGCTTTCATACACTTATAGAAAGCATCGGAAATTTCGCAAAATTTATCAGGTTCAAAGTGCGAGGTGAACGGAAAATCAATTGATGATATTATACGTTGCACCGATCCACATGCCTCTTTAAACAATATTGAAAATCTATATACCCTCGTAGGCTCAAGCACCGAATATTTGTGTATATCTCCGGGTCCAACGGCTATCGCATCCCCGGCAAACAGTTCAAGCCCGGTTCCGTTTACATCATAAATAAGCCTGCCGCTTTCAATCACTTCAATCTCAAAAAAATCGTGATAATGCAACAGAAAGTCTTTGGTAAACATATTTACACGCGGTCTGATTCCGTATCGTTGCGGAGTGCGGCTCATTTGATATGAAAAAAGTTGTTCTCCCATTTTCTCTCCAATGATAATTTTTGTAACCTTTTCTCTGATTGTAATTTATATTTTAACATATAATCACAAAATATGCAATATGTTTCCAAAAATTGAATTGTATTATTATAGTTTTGTTGTTATACTTAAAATACCAAAATCATAAGGAGAGAACTAAAATGAAGAAAACAAAAACACTTTTGTTTTTTCTTATTACTCTGTTGATTATAATCGCTTGCTCTTTCGTTGCTACGGCAAGTGAGGAATCAACAGCCGCATACAGATATACTGTAAACGGTGAAACTGTCGAAGCCGAGCATATCGATGGTACGATGGATTTATCCGATGTCATCTCGGCAGCGGATGCAAACACTACAATATACGTGCTTCGCGATATTGAAATTGCTTCCGGCCCCACAACGGAAAGCTACATAATTGATGTGAAAAAAAATCTCACTATCGATCTTGGCGGAAACACCCTTTCCATTAAGCAGAACGGTAAAAATTATATTCGAACATCCAATAATGTTACTGCGACTTGGCAAAACGGTGTAATCATAGCTTCAAGAACGGATGATGCCACTAAAGCACATCCTATTTTCAGATTTCCTTCCAGAACAAGTCCCACACTCAATCTTATCAATATAAAGTCTTACACCGGAGGACTCATAGGCTCTTACAGCGGTCAGAGCATCACCGTTAACATTACCGGTGGTGAGCATCATATGGTTCTTAAAAGCGATCTTAATTTTAACGCACTTTTTCATGCTCGCGCCGGCACGAAGATAACTGCCACCGATGCATCATTCTATGTAGGTGAGCATAAGCTTATAAGCGCAATCAGCAATAAGACTACCGATGGTAACTATAACCACAGCTACAGCTTTACAAACTGCAATATTATAGGTAGCTCTGCTACTACTAATTTGATAGGTGAGTCGAACGAATGCGTTACAGCAAGCTTTATAGGCTGCAATATCGTAGGCTCTATAAATCCTTCTCTGCATTCATGGGATTCAAGTGCAGATCGCGCTGCAATGAAATCAGGTTCTCTTACTCTCGGTGAGGATACCTGTCTTTCTAACGGATCCACCGTTGCAAGCGGACTTGCGGTATATCCCGAAGGTTACACACTCGGAAGTATAAACGAGGATAAGGATTTTACCCTTGCATATTCATCCGGAACAATATATGACAAAAATTTTGTTATTGCAAATGCCACAAAAACCTTCAATTTTGCAAGTAAGGTCTGCCCCGTAGATGCTGTAAAGAAAACCTCAGAAACTTTGATTGATCTTAACACCGAGTGGAAATACATAGACGATAATACCGACCCGGCAAGCGGTCTGAATTCACTTAGCGCTTGGACTCTTCCGTCGTTCGACGACGGCGCATGGAAGACGGGAGTAGGCTCATTCGGAGCAAAATCGGGACAACTGGGTGCGATAAATGGCAAAACACCAAATGTTCTTTTAACTCACTATATTACAGGCACGTCAACTTGTATCCCCTCATATTTCTTCCGTACGGAAATTAACATTTATGACGCAAACGAAATTTCTGCGCTTTATCTTAATGCCAATGCTGATGACGGCGTAGTTATCTACATAAACGGACACGCAATACTTGATACACGCTCGGAAACACCATCAACCACAACGAATCTCCAATATTATAACGGAGTATGGGAAAATATTCTTTCCATCGCTGCCGCTAACCTTGAAGGGGTGCTTGTTGATGGCAGTAATACCATTGCCGTACAGCTTCATAACAATCAATCGGGAAGCTCCGATCTTTACTTTGCTATAAACGAGCTGACAGTATATTACCCAGAAACAAATCCAACCCCTGCAACTCAGGTCGTGCTTGGCGTAGGTTCTAATGAAACGGAGCGTGCCGTCAGTTGGCTTTCCTCCTCCCCTCTTAACGGCGAGGTCAGACTCGCTCTTGAAAGCGAAATCGTGAATAACGAATTCCCCGAAAATTACAAAAGCTTTACGGCTGTATCGGAAATCGCGACTAATAAGGTAGGATTCTATGCTCTCGATGCAGTCATAACAGGTCTTTTGGAAAACACATCCTATGCATACCAAATAGTAATGCCGAACGGAAAAAGCGATATATATTACTTCGATACCGGTAGCTTCGGAGATTACAATTTCGTATTTGTAGGAGATCCGCAAATTTCAACCGAAGCTCACGGCACAGCATGGGATGATACTCTTAATAAAATCACATCGCAATTTGATTCCGAGCTTCTCATCTCGGCAGGCGACCAAATCGTTACTCCGACGGATGAGGCACAATATGTTTATTTTATTAACGATAAACTTTCTTCGATAGCCTTTGCGCCCAGCGTAGGTCCGGTTCACGACGATCCTTCAAAGTCCTTCAAGGATCACTTTTACACCCCGAATGCAAGTAGCACCTACGGAGTTACCATTTCAAGTTCAAACTATTGGTACACCTATAACAACACCCTCTTTATGCACCTGAATATGGCAGATAAAAGCGCATATCAGACCGAGCACCGCGCATTTATCGAAGAAACCCTCGCTGCAAACCCCGATGTAAAATGGAAGATAGTTATTATGCACAACTCTCTTTTCTCAACGGGTATGCACGGCGATCCCAACTACTCTTATTATGATAGCGAGATAGGACTTTACCTCCCGAATATGGCGCCTATGTTCACCGAGCTTGGTATTGACGTTGTCCTTTCGGGACATGACCACGTATATCTTCGTACTTATATGATGAATGGCATCGAAAAAAGTGGTGATCTCGTTGAAAACAACACTGTTACAAATCCCGTAGGAACGCTTTTCCTTTGCGCCAGCTCATCAACGGGAAGCAAATTTTACTCACAGACCTACGAAGCAGACTTTGCGGCTTATGACAACTATGAAAAGCGCAAGAGTGCAATTAAATTTGAAGTGACCGACACATCGCTAACGCTTACCTCTTATTTCCTTGACGATATGAGTGTGTTTGACAGCTTTACTATCAACCGTGCGACGGTAGAACCGATTACGGTAACATGGACTGCCGTTGACGGAACAGTTCTCGGAACCTCTACAGCAGTTCCCGGCTATACCGCACAGGTTCCCGAAAATCTCAGCGCGGTGGGAACACTTGTTGACGGATGGCTTGATTACGTTCCCGACGAATGGGAAACCTCTCTACTGATTCCCTCCGATGCAGAAGAATATACTATAGTTGCCAAAGAAGGCGGAAAAGTAAAGCCCATAGCAAATATCGATCTGCTTTTCAATTCAAATATGCAATCTCATTTTCAGTATAATCTCTACATTCCCACAGTGCCTGAAGATAGCGGAATTTCCGTAACGAAGGTTACGCTTAACATTGATAGAACGAACAATTATAAAACAAACATCACAAGGACTATACTTATCAACGGAAAGCCGTATAATTATACTTCGGTTTGGCCGGGACTCAAAGCCACGCTTAATGAATCAACTATCGAAATAAGCTTCACTTACGAAGAGCAGAGCTATACGGTATCATCGACGATAGATATGACTAGATATTGCTCCTACATTGTTGACGAGAATAATGCTTATTCCGAAGCTGCAAAAAAACTCGCGACTAACGTAGCAAATTATATCTATACAGGCAACGTTGTTCTCGAAAACACATCCGCAAAGATGGCAGCTCTCAATGCACTTATTCTAAACAACACTACACGCCTTATCACCCCTGATGAATCTGCGCTTACGCTTCCGAATAGTACGGCTATCAGCACATACATATCCGGTGTTCAGCTTATTGTAGTTGATTACGGTCCTTACTTTAAATTCAATCTTACCGATGCAGGTATAGCCGCAGATTTTGTACGGCTTTCTACGGGGCATCAGGAAAGCACCGACACTAAGGAAGAATACTCTGCTCTTGGATATATTGAAACCAATAATACTTACATAACAAGTATCAATTCTACCAAGATTACCATAGAAGGAACCGATATTTCTGTAACCTACACGCTTGCAAATTATATTGCAGAACTTCGGAATAAGGTAGATGCGAATACTCTCGCTTTCCTTTATGCAATGTACGGATATGCTATGGCGGATGTACTGTATTAATCAAAAATTCTAATTAAAATTTAAAACAAAGAAAACCGATTGACAAGAAACCGGAGCGCGAGTACCGCACTCCCTCCGGTTTCTTGATTTTTATATACATATTTAAAAATTAAATTTCAGCATTATCTACGAAACGACAGATATCTTCAAGCGCTTCAAGTTGAGAATTGCGGGTGAGATTATAAAAGAATCCATGTTCTGCCTTGGAATAAACCTTCCAAAAAGATTTAATTCCCCAAGAATTGTGCTTTTCAACAATCGTTTTGGTAAGGTATGAGGGAAAGAGATGCTCAAATTCAGCTTCAAGAAACAGAATAGGAGGATTATCTCGTCTTATATAGTTTTTGAGCGAAAGGCGCTCATATCTTTCCGGATCCTTTTCATAAGGTGCCCCCGCAATATCCTGCATAGTATTCCAAAACTCGGGAATCATTCCATCCCAAGGCAGAAAATCAACGGGAGTTGCCTGCAGCATAGCCATCTTCGGCTTTATCCATTCATTAATAAGATCAACATTTTCACCACATTCGCCCGGTGCGGCACATACAAGTAACGATGCAAGATGTGCTCCTGCAGATTCTCCGTAAACGGCAATATCGGTAGGCAGAGCGTTTTTCTTTAAGAAGGATACGAATCTATCATAAGAACATCTTATATCTTGAATTTGCTCAAAAGCATCCTTTGCATTAAGTCGGTAATCTGTGCTTGCTACGACGTAACCCCGAAGCGCAAACGCCTCGGCAATTTTATGAAGTCCGTTCTTACTTCCTGCACGCCATCCGCCACCGTGAACTATAAAAATCGATGTATTTTTGGATATTTTGTCAGGCAGAAATATATCGTACACTCTACCAACAACAAGCGGACAATCAAGATAATGTGTAGTTATGCTATAACTCATTTGAAATTTCTCCGTTTTCTATAAAGTATTAAATTGCGGTATGATCCATTTAAAGGCGCGAGGATCGGAATAGTTTTTACCAAGATGAGATATAAGCTCATCTTCACTCTGCCAAAAGACAAAATCGACATCTCCAGGATTACGAACGCCAAATCTTAATCTAAAGGGTTTATTTTCAGTCCAACCCGCCATATCTCGCGACACGGTCAGGTGGTTAGTAGTTCTTTCACCGTTTTGAGCTACTGTAAGAGTATATTTTTCAAGCATGCTATCGGCTTTGTCACCGAATACCGATTGATGAGATCGACATTCAATTGTGAAATCCATATTGCCATCTTTAATGACAATCGACGGATCCGGATAACCGAGCTTGTATTCAAAGAACAGAAAATACTCGGTTCCTGATTTTCCGTCAAGAGTGACGTAAATATTTTTATCATCGTAAGAAAGAGTGATATTAGATTCGGTATTATCAAGACAAAATACATTCGGTTTTTCGGAATTCTTTTTCTTGATAATACAAGCGCCATCGAATATTTTTCCGTCCTTTTTTCCGCTGTAATACTCAAGCGGCACAAGACCACACGCTATCCTTGCCTTAACATCCGAAAACTCGGTATTAAGAAGATTTTTGAGGTATTCTATTCTATCAAGAAGCTTTTCGGGGAAAAATTTGAAGCCTTCCGCTTCGGAATGATAGCCGAGTCGGGAATCATTATTGCAAAGAGCTATCATCCTTTCACTGTTTTCTATTTCGCTCATAACAATGCTTTCCATTTCGGAAAGTACATCAGCCGATGCATCGCAATTTTCTCCCAAACGATCTCGCAGCTGATAAAATCTCAAAATATTATTTCCCGAATCAAAAAGAACTTCGATTGCAGATGCGAGAGTAAAAAGCTCGTTTTCGGAAACTTTATCAAGATGAGCCATTCCCTCTTTCCAATATTTGCTCATCAGCTCTGTCAGCGTGACCGCCTCATCAAGGGTATGACCGTACCAAAGACATTCGTTAATACGGTCACCGTCAGGAGGATCAAGGAGCTGCCAGCTTCTTGGCAGACATATATCCTTTGGCTTTAACTGAAGCTTCCAAACAACCCCGTCATGGATAGGACCGTAATAACTGAACATTACGTTAACGGGGTAATTTTTATATCCTTTTTCAAAAAGTTCAAATGCGCGAACCACAGATTCTGCTCTTGATTTTCCATAAAGTTTTGCAGAAAGCTCAAAAAGGAATTCATCCTTTGAAAGTAATCTTTCATCTGCAAACGAAAGCTCTCCTGCCGCCTTACTCATAAGCGAGGGATAGTTACCGAAATACCAGCAACCGACAATACCCGTTACACCGCGCGAAATGGCTTCCTTATATTTATCGTATATAATTCCGGGCGCGGGGATATAAGGAACGGTAGCCAGCTCGTGCGAACAACATACTTGCATTTTTGCATATATCGTTTTCCCTGTTTTACGCGCTTCATCTGCCGTTGCTTCAAACATTGGAGATGGGCCAACATAGGAAAGCCAATAGTCAACTGCTATTCTCTCCTTTCCCAGCTGGGTGGGATAACCCATATCCTCAAAATTTTGCATAAGAGCAATATCATTATCCGCAGTGCGGACATATTCTCTTATATCTTCGTGTTCCCAAGTGCGGTGACCGTAGGTCCAGCTTATCATTTCGGCTCCAGTTCCTGCTCTGCGCATTCCTTCCCTCAACAGGTTTACCACATCTCCGAGTGCTTTTCCTCTTGATTTTTTCGAGCAACGCGGACAGGTATGAAAGGTGGGTGAAGCAACGCAGGATGACATTCGCTCACCGAAGGTTATTCCTATAAATCCGCCAAGCTCCGGCAGCTCCCTGAAAATTCTTTCGGTGGAATCAATGATATATTCGGCTCCCTCTTTTGTAGACGGACATATAGGATAGTATTGATTTGCTATAGGATCGGCACCGAGAATTTCGGGGTGGCTTTTTGCAAGTTGTGGCGTTAAATAATTCGGCTCGATTGCGAATATATACACCTTTATTCCATAACGCTTACATTTATTTATAACGCGCCCAAGTTTTGCCACTCTTCTCTCTCGATCCTCTCCATATTCGGGAATATAAGGCGATGCCATAAGTCCGGAAAAACGAGTATATATCCAAATTCCGTTTGTTCCGTCATGAGATAGGCGATTAAGATATTCATCGGGATAATAATCAACGTCATCCATTAGCTCGTCAATGTTTTTTGGTGGACGGTTTGTAGGACTGAAAAATCCGCGTGTTATTCTCGTTTTTATTATCGGATAACGCTCGATTCGCTCGGTAGGTAAAAACGCTCCCTCTCGGCTTACAAGTTCATCCATTACATAAATAAGTGCACGGCGGATACCCTCGGTATCCTCAGCGCAGATTACACATTTTTCTGTTTCTGCCGCAATAGAATAGCTTTCATATCCGTGAACTATTCCCTTTTTTATGATGATAGGATAACGATTTCCCGATATTTTAAAAAGCTTTGAAAAGCGATTGAATTCGAAATATACCGTTTCAAGAAGTCCTTCGGGATCAGGGAATTCCGTTTTTAGATATACACCAAAAACATCAACCTCGCCCTCTGAAATTTTCCTCGTTCCAAAGGTTGGAGAAATTTCGGAGTAATACGGACTCTTTAACTCCTCGACAAAAGAAAGAGGCGGCTGCTTATAATAAAATTCATCAATTCTCGGCATAGAATCATCCTCCGATTTTACGCGTAAGCTATTCGGGTTAATTATAACATTTATTAATCTTAAATTCAATAAGATTCCGAAATTTTGATTTGTATTTGCAAAATCAAATTCTTTATTATAAACATCTTGCGCTCATAAGAAAAAAGCGAGCCGCATAGACATCACCGCTGCTATCGGTGCAACGCTATTACAACTCGCTTTTAATATCTTGAAATTTTTATGTATTTATCAAATGCTTATATCAAAAATCAGCGCTTTTCGGTGCAAAGGGCAACAAGCTCTTCCACCGTGGTAAATGCTACACACTCAACGCTATCGGCAGCGCCGTAGTAAATTTTAACATCACCGTTATCTTCAACTATCATTCCACCGGGGAAAATGACGTTTTGGCGAAAACCGTAGTCGGTTTCATACGGCATATCCGGAACGATAAGCGGATCCTTACTCATTCCGATAACCTTTGAAGGATCTTCGAGGTCGAGAAGCATAACGCCTGCGGTATAACGCTTGTTCCAATAAAGATCCCATTCGGATTGTCCTCTGCCCCCTTTTTCCTTGTCAACCGCATGGAAAAGTGTTAACCAACCGTATTTTGTTTTAATGGGCGGCGCGGCAGGACCTATCTTATCATTTGCATAAGGAACGTGTTCAACCCCGAGAACAAGCTTTGATTCTCCCCAGAATTTAAGATCGGGTGACTTGGAGAGCCAGATATCAAACCGATCCTTGCCCCTGCTGTAAACCGGGAATGGGCGCTCAAGGCGAACATAATACCCGTTTATCTTTTCAGGGAACAGTACCATATTGCGGTTATCCGGCACCGATGCGCTTATGATCTCAAAGCCGTCAAGCGTATCGTTAAGCTTTGCGATACATCCGCGAAGACCGTGTACGGTATCCATGGCAAGGCAAAGATAAATCTCGCCCTCAATTGGAATAATTCTCGGATCGTAAAGGCGGAGAATATCGGGATATTCGGGAAACTTTTTACCAAATATATCCCATCCGGGTTTAGTGTCGCCAAAATCCCAGCGCATATTAACGAGTGGTTTTTCAGAAACAGTCCAATTATCTATACCGTTATCGCTTACTGCAATTCCAACAGATATTCCGCGGTTATCACCCCAACTGTGCGGATAGCAGCTTGCATCAAATCCGTAATCATTGCGGAAAATCATTACGTATTTTCCGTTTATTTTTGCAACGCCTGCGTTGAATATAAACTCTGCTTCATAAGGAATGTTTTTCTTTGTGAGAATGGGTTTATCAAGCTTTCTTATGCAGCTAGCTCCTTTAAGAGCAGGTTTCCACTGTGCCATAAGTAACCTCCAAAAGTATATTTTTATAAAATCATTATACACTCCTTAACTTGATATTTATATAATTACATTCACAAAAAATATGCATAATTTCATTTTATTGTGAAATATATTGCTTTTTTTCGCGTTATGTGATAAAATTCAAAGGAATAAAATAGGGAATGTGATGGAGATGAAAACAAGACTTGCCGAAAAAGAATACAGCAACAGTACAGGAATAAGCATGAAGCGGAGCGTAAATTTTACAGATTGCTCTCACACGGGCATGATTTTTATGAGCTTGATATAATAACGGGTGGTAAAGCGATCGCAAGAACCAACGGAAATAATGAGAGTGCCGAGAGTGGCTCGATCTATTTTTTAACCCCTGAGGATTTTCACGAATACTCAAATACAGAAAATTTCTCTCTCGTTAATATTCAGTTCTTCGGCGATGACATCTCGCCACTGCTTTTGCGTTCAATTGTTGACACCAACTGCCGCGTTTTTAATCCAGCAAACAATGAATTCAATCTGATTTTAACTATTTTTGAAATGATGGAACGAGTGAATGACACATCGGATTTTAGTGCTGATATACTACCAAGATTTCTTGAATCGATATTGATAATACTGCACGGTTGCCTTAATATCATGCCTGAGGTTAAGACAAATTTAAAATGTGAAATGCAGACGGCTCTCGTTTATATACAAGAGCATTTCAGGGAAAATCCGCCACTTTCGCTTGTTGCAAACCTGCTCTCATATAACGAGAGATATTTTTGCAAAAAATTCAAGGATTACACGGGCAGAACCTACAAGGAATATCTCAGACACAAAAAATTACAGTACGCAAGAAAACTGATATTATCTACATCATTATCTATTATAGATATTTGTGAGAAGTGCGGTTATAACACTCAATCGCATTTTAACAGAGAATTTCACATCGAATACGGAATATCACCGCTTTCCTTACGAAAATCAGAATACGATGCCGCAAAAAAGGCAAGTCGATGACTTGCCTTTTCAAAAAATATGCAAAAATCTCTGATTTTCGGTGTGGTGCCACAAAGCAACACGGTTAATTTTCGAATTCACAGAAACTAACAACACATAGATTGTACTACTATTAATATTCACATCAAACAATAGACTTAATGAGGTTTGCAACCTCTTCTGCCGCGGCATCTATTCCCTTTTCCGTGAGATGCATTTTATCATCCTCTCTTACATACTCATCAAGATGTGGAAGAATAAATGTATGAAGATCGTTTATTTTAACGCCAAGCTTTATAAGTTCCGGGACGACTGCCGCATTATATTCGTTTATCGTTTCATTCGATATTGTTTTCTGCCCTTCGTGAATAGGCGTTGTGGTTGCGAATACGACATTCGGCGTGATTCTCAAAAGAATCTTTGCTACGCGCGTCATATTCAAAACGTATTCCTCTTTTGTGGAAAACGGGCCGTCCCCAAATCTGTTGCATACATCCCAAAGACCGTTATTCCAATGAATAATATCGGCATTTTTCATTTCCTCTTGCCAAAGCTCGCAACCGAGGAGAGTGTATTTTGCGAAACGGCAATTATCGTCCGGCTGGAAGACCTCGTAATCTGCGCCGAGAAGCTCGGGAACCTTTAAGCCGTAACCTATCTGCCTGATAGAATCGCCAAGCAAAACAACCTTTTTCATTTTGACATCTCCTTAATTTAAGTTTATTAAGTTAAGTTTATCACACTATTTCAGGTTAGTCAATAGGAATGCGATTTTTATTATATAAATATATTGTTGACTTAACAATAAATATCTGCTAAAATAGTGACATAAAGCAAAAGGAGCAAAAACAATAATGGCAGCAAGAGATGCGGCAAAGCTTGATAAAAATTTTGATATCCCAACGAGTGTAAATAAAGACGGGATGACTTTTTACGATGCAGAAAATTTTGACGTTTACGGTGTTCGCCTTATAGACGGAAAATACCGCCGAATGAAAGCCGAGGATGCCGCTGCTATAAACGAGAATATCTTTATGATTTCATCCGAAAGTGCAGGCGGAAGAGTACGCTTTGCAACCGATAGTGATAGAATTGCGATATATGCTGAATTTGAATCTGTATCGAAGGTGCCTAATTATTCCTTTAGCGCGACGATGGGATTTGACCTTTTCTCCGATGAGAGATTCGTCGGTGTTTTCGTTCCGCCATTTGATGCAACCGATTCTTATGAAAGCATGCTCACGCTTCCCTTTGCTGACGGAAGTATGCGCGAATACACGCTCAACCTGCCTATATGCAGCGAGGTAAAGCGAGTGCTTATCGGTATATCCGAGAATTCAAGGATAACGAGGGGTGCTGAATATAAGATAAAAAAACCGATAGTTTTCTATGGCTCATCGACCACCCAAGGAGCATGCGCATCTCATCCCGGAAACAGCTACGAAAATATGATAAGCCGCGCTTTAGATTGCGACTATATCAATATGGGATTTTGGGGTAATGCCAAGGGTGAGGATGATATGGCAAAATATATTGCCACTATGGAAATGTCTATATTCGTATACGATTATGATTACAATGCTCCAAGCCCCGAGCATCTTGAGGCAACGCACGGAAGAATGTTTCGCATTATAAGAGATGCCCAGCCAAAGCTACCTATAATTATTCTATCCGGTCCGAAGCCTTATCCTAAGGAGAAGGATATACTTCGCGAAAAAATAATTTACAACACTTACAAAGACGCCAAAGACTGTGGCGATGATAACGTATATTTTCTATCGGGAACCAAGCTGCTCGAATCGGTCAAGAGCTCTGCTCTTGCAGATAATATACATCCGGGAGATGTAGGCTTTTCTGCTATTTCGGATGCGCTTATCCCTGTAATAAAAGAAATACTCTGCTAAAGAAAGGCGTGCACTATGAAGCTACGCGACAGATTTTGGCTTTGGGGGCATCCCGAAGGAAGGTACAAAATAACACCGAGGATTTCGGTTGCTTTGAGATTTCGCGAATGACGCCTATGGAGTGTTGCCTTTATCTTGGAATATCGAACACCTTTATGGTGCCGGTAGGATGACCCGTAAATCGCAGACAGTATAACAAGTCCTTCAAAACGCTAAATAAAGTAGGATGGGAATTTTCAGAAAGATAAATCACACCGAGCTTATTGAGGATTACATAGTAGCAAAGAAATTTAAAAATTGAAAAAGTCAAGTTTTAAGAGCAACTCTATTTACAAATTCATACATTTGTGATAGAATTATATCATAAACTAAATATTTTGAAGGTGAATTATGCTAAAAACAAAGCAAGACTATATTAACTGTTTAAAAAATATCATTGATCCGGTAAAGCCCTTTTATACCCCCGGCAAGGCGGGCATTAAGCTTGGGCACTTTGAAGCAGTATATCCCGAGGAAACGGCAAGAATGGAGGCTTTCTCACGTATTTTATGGGGACTTTCGCCACTTTGGGCAGACGGTAAGGAGAACACCGAGTTTGACGAGATATACCGCCAGGGTATCATAAACGGTACAGATCCCGAAAGTGATGAATATTGGGGAGAGATACCCAAGTCTTCCTATGACCAGAAAATAGTTGAGATGGCGGCACTCGGACTTGCTCTTATCCTCGCGCCTCATAAGGTATGGGATCCGCTAACCGATAATCAAAAAGAAAATTTCCACAAATGGCTATCGCAGGTCAACTACGAGATACTTTGCGATAATAACTGGAAGCTCTTCCCTCTTCTTGTAAATCTGGGATTTAAAAACGTGGGGGTAAGCTATGATGAGGAAAACGTCAAGAAATCGGTTGCAAGATGCCACGATTTCTATCATTCTAACGGATGGTATCATGACGGAATCACCGATCAAGCAGATTACTACATAGCATTTGCTATACACTTTTATTCCTTGATCTATGCAAAGGTTATGGAGAAGGATGATCCGGAAAACTCAAAAATTTTCAAAGAAAGAGCCGAGATTTTCGCAAAGAGCTTTATCTATTGGTTTGACGAGGACGGTTCGGCACTTGCCTTCGGTCGCTCTCTTACCTATCGCTTTGCACAATGCGCCTTCTTCAGTGCTTGTCTTTTTGCAGGAGTTAAGCCCTTCCCAATAGGGATTATAAAAGGAATCATATCAAGGCATCTTGAGTGGTGGATGGCAAAGCCCATATTCGACAATGCCGGAATACTCAGCGTTGGATACGCTTATCCGAATTTGAATATGGCTGAACACTACAATGCTTACGGATCTCCTTATTGGTCGCTTAAAGCATTCCTTTTCCTTGCGCTTGACGAGGATGACGAGTTCTTCAAGGCAGAGCCCCTTCCCTTACCCGAACTTTCAAAGCTTATCACTATCCCCGAGGCATATATGACTATGCAAAGAGTTGGCGGATATTCCGTAGCTCTTACCGGAGGACAGTGGGCAAACTGGGGAATGACTCATACTCCCGAAAAATATTCTAAATTCGCATACTCCACCCGCTATGCCTTTAACGTATCGAGAACTACGGATTCTTTGTATAACGCATCTCCCGACAGCACACTCGCCTTTGAAATCGACAATAGAATTTGCTATAGAAGAAAATGCATTGAGCACAGCATGGCAGATGACGGAAGCCATTATTCAAAATGGTCGCCTTACCTCGGAATTACCGTAGAAACGCTTCTTATTCCAACAGACGGCGGACATATAAGACGCCATACGGTAACCTGCGATTTTGATTGCACGGCTTACGATACTACCTTTGCCACACCGCTTGGCGGAGGCGGTGAAATACACGGCGGTGAGGAGGTCATTCTCGGTTGCGAGCCTAACTCGAATCTTATCTTTCCTAAATGCGAAATCAAGGCAGTAAAATACAATTTCAAAAAAGGAAAGAACACAGTAGAAACAACGGTTGTATATCCCAAAGAGTAAATAAATATAAAAGGCGCATGACAAAGCCTTCGGTTACTATCTTTGCAATTTCAGCGAGAGCCGATGCGCGGCAACGAGATTGTGCCAAGCATATCAAAAGGTCGAAATGAACCAAAACAGTTACGGTTCATTTCGACCTTTTTATTTATTAATCAAAGAATATACCTTTCAACTACTGCAACAAGCTTTGAGGTTTGTTCCTCGGCAACACTCTTATTTTCCGCATTAACAGACAAATAAACCTTAAGCTTAGGCTCGGTTCCCGACGGGCGAATCACAAAGGATGAGCCGTCGTCAAGTGAGAACTTAATAACGTCGGAGCTTGGGAGTCCGTCAACACCGCAAAGATAATCGATCACACATTCAACCTTAAAAGACTCAAGGTCTATATTACCGTTGCGGAAACGATTCATTATTGCTTTTATTTTTGAAAAGCCCTCTGTTCCCTCAAACAAATATGATTTAAGGGTGTTTTTGCAATATCCGTAAGTGTTGTATATATCTTCAAGAGAATCAGAAAGGCTTTTTCCCTCACTTTTAAGACGCGCAGCAAGCTCGGAAACAAGCATAACGGCAAGAACACCGTCCTTATCTCTGACGTATCCGGAAGAAAGATAGCCGCAGCTTTCTTCAAACCCAAATATGTAATCATCTTGCTTTCCAAGGGATTCAAGCTGACCGATATAATTGCCTATATACTTAAATCCTGTGAGAACATTTACCAACCGTACACCGTATGCGTCTGCAATATTTTTTGCGAGATCGGTTGTGACAATGGTTTTAACAACTACTGCGGAATCAGGCATATTTCCTGTGTCACAGCGAATCTTACATATAAATTCAAGCAGTAATAATCCTATCTCGTTTCCGTTAAGAAGAACGTAGCTTCCGTCTTTATTTTTTACACCAACGCCAACTCGGTCACAATCGGGATCAGTAGCAAGCAGAATATCTGCACAGATATGCTCGGCATATTTAAGTGCAAGACTCATGGCCTCGGGGATCTCGGGATTGGGATAGGTGCAGGTTGGAAAATTTCCATCCGGCATTTCTTGCTCCTTTATCACGGTAACATTCTCAAAGCCAAGCCTTTTCAATACATCAAGAACAGGTCTTCTACCGGTTCCGTTAAGCGGAGAATAAACAATTTTAATTGATTTTTCAGCACCGCTTACCGAGTTAAGCATTGAGCAATCGATAACCTGTGCAATATAATCTTCATAGATCTTATCGCTTATATACTGTATTTTACCGGTTTCAAGCAGTTGTTCAAATGAGGCTGAGCCCATGTTGCCAAAATCACCAAGTTTACCAATACATTCAGATACCTTTCTTGCATCATCCTCGTTGATCTGGCAGCCATCAGCACGGTATACCTTATATCCGTTATATTTAGAGGGGTTATGCGATGCGGTAATCATAATTCCGTTTGAACAGTCTAATTGGCGCACAGCATAAGAAAGCATAGGCGTTGGCAAGAGCTCACTCCAAATATAAACCTCAATCCCCATATCCGCAAGTATTGATGCGGCAAGCTTTGCAAAAACCTGAGATTTATTTCGCGAATCATAGCCGATAGCAACACGCTTTTTGGCGGAATGCTCATTAAGAATATAGTTGCCCAATCCGCGCGTAGCTTTTGCCACGGTATATACGTTCATTCTGTTAGTGCCCGTGCCCATGACTCCGCGCAAACCGCCCGTGCCAAACTCTAGGTCACAAAAGAAGGCTTCTTCTATCTCGGAATCCTTCATAGAAAGAAGCTCGGCTTTGAGCTCTGCATCTTGGGTATTAGCAATCCATATTCGATACAATTCTTTAACGTTTCTCATTTATCTGTGCTTCCTCCAGATAGAAATAATATTAACAAAACAGCGAGTAAAATAATTTCAAGCGAAAATCAGATTACAGTTTTTCGGTGCAAAGAGCGACAAGATCCTCTAATTTAGCAAAAGCTATGCACTCAACACTATCGGCAGCTCCGTAATAAATTTTCACCTCACCGTTATCCTCAAGAATCATTCCGCCCGGAAAAATAACGTTCTGACGGAAGCCGTAGTCGGTTTCATACGGCATATCCGGAACGATAAGCGGATCCTTACTCATTCCGATAACCTTTGAAGGATCTTCGAGGTCGAGAAGCATAACGCCTGCGGTATAACGCTTGTTCCAATAAAGATCCCATTCGGATTGTCCTCTGCCCCCTTTTTCCTTGTCAACCGCATGGAAAAGTGTTAACCAACCGTATTTTGTTTTAATGGGCGGCGCGGCAGGACCTATCTTATCATTTGCATAAGGAACGTGTTCAACCCCGAGAACAAGCTTTGATTCTCCCCAGAATTTAAGATCGGGTGACTTGGAGAGCCAGATATCAAACCGATCCTTGCCCCTGCTGTAAACCGGGAATGGGCGCTCAAGGCGAACATAATACCCGTTTATCTTTTCAGGGAACAGTACCATATTGCGGTTATCCGGCACCGATGCGCTTATGATCTCAAAGCCGTCAAGCGTATCGTTAAGCTTTGCGATACATCCGCGAAGACCGTGTACGGTATCCATGGCAAGGCAAAGATAAATCTCGCCCTCAATTGGAATAATTCTCGGATCGTAAAGGCGGAGAATATCGGGATATTCGGGAAACTTTTTACCAAATATATCCCATCCGGGTTTAGTGTCGCCAAAATCCCAGCGCATATTAACGAGTGGTTTTTCAGAAACAGTCCAATTATCTATACCGTTATCGCTTACTGCAATTCCAACAGATATTCCGCGGTTATCACCCCAACTGTGCGGATAGCAGCTTGCATCAAATCCGTAATCATTGCGGAAAATCATTACGTATTTTCCGTTTATTTTTGCAACGCCTGCGTTGAATATAAACTCTGCTTCATAAGGAATGTTTTTCTTTGTGAGAATGGGTTTATCAAGCTTTTTAATGCATGATGCTCCTTTAATTTCGGGTTTCCACTGTGCCATATTTAACCTCACTGTATTTTTAATTTTTATATCTTATTATACTACACGCCCCCTAATTTGTCAAGTTTTTGTAGGCTGATAAAAAGGCAAAAAATCGCGGCAGAAAATATACTCTTGGCGCACCGGTAAGACCTCGTGAAAAGAAGGTAGAAATCGCAGGGATAAATGATACAAAATATTGACTTCATTTTTTTACGGTGATATAATGAAGAAAAAATAACCTTGAGGGAAATCTTATGAACAAATACGATATTGCCGCTTATACAGGCACCGAAATCAGATCTCGAATTTTCTGGCCGGACGGAGTCGGAGAATGGCAAACCGTGCGCGACACGGTGACAGACACCCTTGACTACAAATGGGATAGAAAGCCGCTTTGGGGTTATAAAGACGAGGCAGACCCTGATGTTATGGAATTTCAAATTGAAGAAGCTACGCGCCACGGAGTTAACGTATTTATATATGATTGGTATTACCAATATCACCGAGCTTTACCCTAACGCAACCATAATTCGCGAGTTCTACAGCGGTACTCGTCAGGACCGCCCTAATTGGAA
>CAYRJG010000008.1:0-26242 GCA_964424525.1 uncultured Ruminococcus sp. | reverse complement strand
GCGGCGATCCTTCCTCCATCGAATTCTGCCACGAAATCGGTCTTTCCTACGTTTCCTGCTCGCCTTACCGTGTGCCCATCGCAAGATTGGCTGCTGCGCAAGCGAATATAAGACATCCGAGGGCGACGAAATAAGCCAAAATTGATGTAAAAACACTCAAAAACGGACAGTTTGCGAAAGCGAGCTGTCCGTTGATTTTTACTAAAAATGAGAATTTGACAAAAAATGCGTTTTTTTCGACGGTGAAAAAGCGCATTTTTTTGTATTCATAATATAGTATAAATATGCAAAAAAATGTATTACAAAATGTAAGCCGTCTTTTCTTGATAGAGACTTTGAAATGTATTGACTTTATTTCAAAAAAGAAGTATAATAAATATGCTACATTCTATTTTTACAATAAGGAGTTTTTTTCAATCGTCAAAAAAATGAATAATACTTGAGGTGGATATAATACTTTGGTAGTATTATATCTAATCGCGTTTACAATGTCCATTTCAAGTGCGACGGTTGAAACGAAAAATAGAGTGTAGCAACCTACGAGAAGATATATGCTATGGATGTCGTTTCTCGTAAGAGAAGCGGCATTCTTTCATAAAATAGGAAACACCGCTAAAACGTAAAAGTTTCGGCGGTGTTATTATTTAGTCGCGTTCATCAGTTCTGCCTAAAAGATAATCAATAGAGACGTTAAAGTAGTCGGCTATTGCTTCCAAGTATTCTAACGATGGCAAAGTTTTGGCGCGTTGCCATTCGTAGAAGAATGTTTTTGTAAACGGCATCGAGTGGGCAATTTTAGCATATTTAACGTTTTTCTCTTTGGCGAGTTGTTCAAGCCTTGTATGGAAAGTTTCGTGTTCTTCGGACGGGTAAAAAATTTCGTCGTCGCTTTCGCCTAAAAGGTAGGGCAAGGAAATTTTGAAATAGTCAGCAATTTTAATTAAAGGTCGTAAACTTGGAATGATACCGTAAATAGCAGCGCGTGTAATTACGGGTAAGCTAACCTGAACAAGATTCGCAAATTCGTTTTTACTACATCCTTGTTCGGAAATCAATTCATTGAGTCTTTTACGGAATGAATCGGATATTTTCTTTTCGGTATCAGCAGGTATTTTCGACATAATCAAATTTTCCTTAAAAATATAGGTCAGTTAAATACTTTTTCTATACTTTTATGATATAATAAAGAAAAGCCAAAAAGAACAGTTAAAATTATAAATGGTCTATTTTTATTATTTTTCGCGTTCTTTTACAAAAAAATGTCCAAGAAGGAAACGATATGTCAAAAAAATGTTGTTTTATCGGTCATAGAAACGTAAAAAAGACGGCAAGGTTAAGAGAAAAATTAACGGATACAGTACATTGGTTGATAACGGAAAAAGAAGTGGATCAATTCCTATTTGGAAGCAAGAGTAACTTTGATGATTTTTGCCAAGAAGTGGTGAAAGGATTAAGAGAAGAATATCCCCATATTAGGCGTGTTTACGTCCGGATGTATTATCCCGAACTTGGCGAGCCATATATGGGATATATTCTTCGAGATTTTGAAGATACCTATATGCCTGAACGAATTGAAAATGCAGGGGTTGCGCGATATGTGGAACGCAACCAAGAAATGATAGACGGTAGTGATTATTGTGTTTTTTATTACGATGAAAACTATAAACCGCCAAGACGGAAATATTCTAAACGTTCGGTGGGGGATTATCAACCGAAAAGCGGAACGAAAGTGGCTTTCGACTATGCAAATCAAAGGAAACGAGGCGGGAAAGAGATAACCATAATCAATCTTTACGAGGTGGCGGATGAAGAAGGTAATTAGTCTTATTTTGGCTATGTTTATAGGATTGCTTTTTACATTTTGCATAACACCGATGACAAAGGCGAACGCAGGACATAGTGATTTTATTGTACCGTTGTTTTCGGGTTATATTGAAGATAAAAGCAAAGCAACCATTATTAAGCAAAACACCGTAATTGATATGTCAAAGTATAACGGGGCAGGTGGAATTGATTTTGATTCGGGAAAGATAACGGCGACAAGCAATTATACGATTTCCAATGCACAAGCAGGGGCAACGTTTTGTATTCCGTATATGGGAACAATGGACGAATTGAGCGAGGTGGAAATTCTCATCAATGGACAGCCCATACAAGAGGAACGTTTATATGGAGAATATCCGTTTTACTTTGCAGGGGAAGATAGCGGTTATTTATCGGTTACGGATGCGATTGAGAGCGTACAACCAACAACGATAAAAGACGGAACGGGGAAAGTTTATACATTTGAATCAGTCGGCGGAGAAATAGAATTTTCCTTTCAGAAAAATGCCGAACAAACAGTAATCCATAATGGTGCAAGTTGGAGCAGCCAAGGGGTAAACGGCTATTTTTTCAAAGGTAAAAACAGCGATATGCAAGAATATCCGTATCAAGTCTTTGTGTCTAATGGAGAATTGATTGATTTTCAAGCGAACGTGGAATATACTGTGTCGGACATACTCTATAAAGAATACGTTGATTGTTATTTGAATGAATGGATTGCCGAATTAGGAGAAGAATATCGTCCGTATTATTACAGCAAATTTAATAGAAATTTATCGGGTGGGGTGTATGACGTTAGCGACGTATTATACGATTCTTCGACTTATACGTTTGTTTTGATGAAAGTCGAATTACCTATCGGAAATTCTCAAATTGTCGTAAATTCGAGTGTTTATGCGCTTGTAAACGCATTATATAAACCTTATATTTATATTGTAAGAACAGTATCACCTTATCCGCAAACTATTGAGTATTCTTTGACGATAATTCCATCGGGGAAATTGCCGTACTTGGTGGAACAAAATATCGGGCTTAAAGATTTTTCTTATACATCAAACCGACAAATTGATGATGGATATTATATAATGAGCACCGATAAAAATCCTAATTATTTGTTTGATAATAACAATCAGCAAAAGAATAAAACTTGGGGTTTATATTTAGTAATCGGATTAGGAAGTGTAATTTTATTATGTGCGATTTTATTTCCGATTGCAAGATGGAAGAAAAAATAAACGAAGATTTTATACGTCTTTTGTGGTGGGACAATATATAAAAAGGAAACACCGCTAAAAAGTAAAAGTTTAGCGGTGTTAGTATTTGTGGTTTGTTTATTTGTTCTGCTCAAAGAATATTTACAATATTATTATGTACTACGAGATATAGTTATACTTTGTTTATACTCTGTTGGGGAAAATTTTGTAAGTTCCTTAAATGTTTTTGAAAAGGTAGAGTAAGATTTGAAACGTAAATCTTTCGCTATTTTAACGAAGGGATGATTTGTTTCACGTATTAGCTTTTTTGCTTCGTTAATACGTAATATTGTTAAATATTCAAAGATCGTTTTATTTGTTGTTTCTTTGAATTTTTTTGCTAAAGTTGATTTTTGATAATGCATAGCCTTACAGATATCGCTCAGCTTGATAGATTTATATAAATTATTTTTAAGAAATTCGATAATTTCATTTTGCATTAAATCTAATGTTAGATTTTTTTCGTGAGATGTCGATGAGGTAGTGGTAGGATTTTCTAACAACGAGAAAAGAAATAACTCTAAATGCAATTTTGTTAGCTGGAATACATGAGGTGAAGCGTTGGGGAGTTGATCAATGTCGAGTTTTTCATCGCCAAGAGGTTTAAGGTCGTAAGAATTGGTAATTACTTTGAGACAATTTTTTAAGTGTGTTTTTTGAGTGGACGTAAGTGCAAGTAATTTTTCTTTAAAAAATTGCATAGCAACGCTTCTACACTCAAATGTTATAATAAAAACGTTGGCGGCAGATTGATTAGCTGCGCGGATGGTGTGGAATTCATTTGGTTGATGAAAAATACACTGTCCCTTTGTTGCACTTTCTTCAAGTTTATGATTGCGGCTAAAAAATACATTTCCATGATCAATATAAACGAGTTCCCAAAAGTCGTGTTCTTCCCCGCAGAATGAAAAATTGGCGGGATATTCGTGATAATGAAAAGTATAAAAAGCGGTTACATTGATATTTAAAGGGATTTTATGACGTTTAAATTTGGTTTCCATAATGACTATTTCCTATATTGAATATAGATAATTATAGCATAGTAGTCGAGATATGTCAACTGGTTAAAAGGAAAATAAAACAAATAAATTGGAAAATTAGATATGGAGTGGGGGGGGGTAAAACCTATTTTATTTTAATAAAAGAATATATTTTCTATTCTATTTTTGTTGGTAAAAAAATGAAATTCACACTCAATAAATGTTTATTTTTAACAAAGTAATATGTAAATTATGTTCATTTATTTTATAAAATCGGGATTTTCAAGTTTTTAGTTCAATAACTCCGTCGATTGCTTTTTTGTGGCGCGTTTACTAATATTTTCCATAAATGGAATAATAAACATCATATTCGGAATTTAAAACACTATATTTTTACTTCGACCCATAGAAGTTGCTTTGAAAAATTCTTATTTTATGGTATAATATATATGACTTGAAGTGAAAAAGTCTTTTGAAAAATTCACAAAAATAATTAACAACTTTTGGAGGTATGTGATGAAAAAAAACAAAAGAGCCCTTTCTTTGGTGATGGCGGTTTTGTGTATCGGAACTAGTGTAGTTGGTGTTGGATGTAATCGTGAAAACGGCGAGAAAATCAATCAAGACCAAACGCAACTCTATATTTCCAACTTTAACGCTGGGTTTGGCGGAGATTGGATTGATGATGTAGCGGATAAGTTTGAACAGCAATATGCGGAACATTCGTTTGAAGATGGCAAAAAAGGTGTTCAAGTGGTTGTTGATCCTACAGAAGATACATTAACGATTACGACGATTAAAAATTCTCGTGATTCATTATTTTTTACGGAAAATTTCGATTATTATGATCTTGTTTCGCAAGGGGCATTAAAAGATATAACTGCTTTGGTTAATCAAGATGTTAGCGAAACCGAAGAGAGTATTTTGGAAAAAATGGCAGCTTATAGCACGTTGGACAGTTATTATAAGACGTCGGACGATAAATATTATGCCGTTCCATTCCATGAAGGATTTACTGGAATGATTTACGACGTTGATTTGTTTGAGAGCAAATCGTTGTATTTCAGTAAAGGCTATGATGATGGTGTAACGGGCGCTGCTAGATGGGTAGGTGCTACGGGTGATCGTTCGCATGGACCTGACGGTGAATATGGTACGTTTGACGATGGTATGCCTGCAACATATTCTGATTTCTATGTGTTGTTAGACAGAATGAAAGAAAAAGGCGTTACGCCGATGACGTGGGCGGGAAAATTTCCTGCTTATACCAGTAAAGCATTCCTTCATTTGTGGGCGACGAACGAAGGCGTTGACCAAATGATGTTGAATTTTACATTGAATGGTGAAGCGACAGATTTGGCAACAATCAATAATGATGGTTCGGTTGCGCTCTCTACGGAAACAATTACCGCGGATAATGCTTGGAAATTGCAACAGCAATATGGGAAGTATCAAGTTTTGGAATTTGTTAGTACGCTTGCAAATGATTCGACGAATTATCATACTTTAGCAAACAGCGGTTCTGAAACACACAAGAGCGCACAATCGACCTACCTTTATAGTACGATGAAGAATGAGCCGATTGGTATTTTGTTTGATGGCACATGGTGGCAAAGAGAAGCAAATGCCGTTTTCCAAGCGATGGAATCGGTAAATTCAAAATATTCTAAACAAAATAGACGTTTTGCTATTATGCCTATTCCTCATGCAACGGAAGAAAATGTTGGTAAAGACCAAATTTATTTAGGCGGTTTAAATTCGTGCGTATTTATGAGTTCATATATCACAGATAAAGGGCATGTTGCGGCAGCGGAAGCTTTCTTGAAATTTGTACATACGGAAGAATCCCTTAAACAATTTACAAGAGCAACTGGCGCAACTAGACCTTTTGAATATGATTTTACCGATGAAGAATTGCTCGCGTTGCCTTATTATACACAATCTTCTTGGAATATTCACAAAAATGAGACGATTATCGATCCTAAATCAAACAGCTCTTTGTTGATTAATAACTACGAGAAATTCAATCTTGATTTCCATGGATTTGAAGCGTCGATTTCAGGGGTTAGTTATCCTGATCCTATTGTAGCATTAAAAACACATTCCGTAAAAGATTACTTTAAGGGCATGGTAACCTATAAGCAAGGTGTTTGGGAGACTTTGAAGAAATGATAAAAGGGAAAAGTTTTGAACAAAAATCAATCAAAAGTAGGTTTCTGACTCAAAAAAATAGAAACTTGTTGTTTTGTTTAGCTGTTCTAGCAATCCCCCTTCTTCAAGTTGTTTTGATGTATGTTGTGGTTAATTTTAACTCAATCATATTAGCATTTAAATCGTATAGTTATACTGGAAGTGGGGAATTGATTGAGGCGTGGGCTGGTTTTGAAAATTTTAAAGAATTCGCGCGCAGTATATTTTTGGAGGGCGGAGCTTTATATAAGGCGCTTAAAAACACTTTAGTTGCAGCGGTGGTATCAATAATAATCGGTATTTCATTATCTTTGTTGTTTTCGTTTTATATCTATAAAAAGAAAGCGGGATATCAGATCTTTAACGTATTGTTGTTTGTTCCGAGTATTGTTTCATCTATCGTTATGGTTATCGTCTTTTCATATTTTGTTGATAGAGCGTTACCCTCTCTTTTCTTGAATGTTTTTGGGGTAAAGATGGAAGGGTGGTTAAGTAGCTCTGATTATTCCGATATTTTCAGGACGATTCTTTTCTATAACGTTTGGATTAGTTTCGGATCGGGGGTATTGATTTATTCGAGTTCGATGAGTAGAATTCCTCCCCAAATTGTAGAAGCTGCTGAAATTGATGGTTGTGGAGCATTTAAAGAATTTTTCTTAATTACGTTGCCATTGATTTATCCAACGATTTCTACATTTTTAGTAACTTCTATTGCAGGGGTGTTTAGCAATCAATTATCACTGTATAGTTTTTATTCCGGACAGGCGAATCCTGAGCTTTGGACAACGGGTTATTGGCTTTTTAAACAAACTATGGAAGGAAGTCTTTCTGCAACAACGTTGCCGGTTACGGCTGCGGGTGGGTTGATATTTACCTTGATAGTGGCTCCGTTAACGTTACTGGTTAGATTTATATTAGATCGTTTCGACCCTCAGGTGGAATTTTAGGTGGCAAAATGAAGAAAAAGATATTCAATCAAAATATACTATTTATTATCTTATTTATTGTTTTGGCGCTGTATGCAGTAACGCTTATTTTGCCATTAGGGTGGGGTGTTATGGTTTCTTTGATGGATCAAACCCAATTTGAGTTGAAGCCATTTGCATTTCCCGACATTTGCCATTTTGAGAATTATATCAAGGCATTTGATTTGTTTAAAGTAACTATAGCTGGAACAGATGCGAACTCTGCGACGGAAGTCGTATATATTGAAACAATGTTGTTGAATTCAATATTATATTGCGTGGGTTGCGCTTTCTTTTCTACGCTTGCACCTTGTTTAGTTGCATATATTACGGCAAAATATAATTTCAAATTTTTAAAATTTATCAATTCATTTGTAATCGTTGCAATGATTTTGCCGATTGTAGGAAGTGCTCCTTCAGAAATGCAAATTGCGAAAAGTTTGGGATTGTATAATAACATTTTCGGCTTTTGGTTTATGCGATTTAGCTTTTTGGGAATGTATTACTTGCTTTTTTATGCTACGTTTAAAAATTTATCTTGGGGATATGCAGAAGCGGCAATCATTGACGGAGCCTCTAATTTTACTATTATGGTAAAAATTATGTTTCCCTTGATTTCATCTACATTTGGCGTAATTTTTCTGTTGTTTTTTATATCATATTGGAATGATTATACCACACCTTTGCTATACTTGCCGTCATATCCAACGATAGCAGTAGGTTTATTTAAGTATTATTCATCGCCAGGACAAGAATCATCTTTGGTTCCTATGCAATTAACTGGTTGTATGATGGTAATGTTGCCTGTATTGATTATTTTCATTATTTTTAGAAATAAGATTATGGGTAATGTGGCAATTGGTGGATTAAAAGGTTAATGTGAAAGAGGTAAAAATATTATGAGAAAAATAAAATCAATTATAATATGTGCGGCAACATTGTTGATGTGTTTGATTCCAGCGGCTGCATGTAAGTCGAAAGAAGGAAACGTTGATTCTTCCAGTCCCGTAATAGAAGAACGAAAAATTGAGATGTTTACAGTACCAGAGAATATTTCTTGCGGTGCAGGGAGCTATTTTGTTCCTGTCCGTTATGCAGCATATGACAATTATGGTATGAAAATTAATTCTCAATTAACCGTGTATGATGCAAACAGACAACCTGTTTCATTGGATGAGAAAGGTGGTTTTTGGGTTGAGCAGGGAATCGGTACAAAATATTATATTACATATAACGCTAGCGTTGATAATGATTACTCCGCAAAGATACAAACTGTAACCGTTTTGAATGATTCGGAAACTCCATTGCTGACGATTTTAGAAAACGATCTTTTAGTGTCCGAAGGCGATAAGATAAACATTAAGAATTTCTATAATGTAACGGATGATAGTGGCATTGAGTGTCCAGTAGAATACAAAATTACTTTAAATGGTGAAAGCATAGATTTTTCCGGGGAAACTCTTTGGATGGATATAGGGGAATATACGATTTCCATTAGAGCAACTGACGGGAGCGGTCACGCTTCTGAATGGGAAGACTTGCGTATCACTTCTCGTGCAACAACCGTGGTTGCTGATTTTGAAGTTGAATCGGATATAAAAACAAAGACTTCTTACGGTTTAAGTGCTGTGGGTAACTATAAGTTAGAAAGATCTACTGATATTGCGCATAGTGGTAACTATTCTATGAAGTGGACTAAGGAAGCTGGTTCAAAAGCATCTGAATTAAAAATCGTTCAAGGATTAAACGGTGAAACAAATGGCGCAAGTTTAGGAAAATCGCATATTTATTTTGGTTTTTGGGCGTATTTTATGCCGAAAGATGATTCTGGTGTAATCAATATCAAGTACACTTCTACACAATATGACCCTGGATATTGGTGGGAAAATGCTTTATCCGGTATGTGGTTTTATGTAGACGGTAAACTTGTGGATTCGGGCGCATGTAATGGTAGCAGAGTTGTAGAATTACCTACCAAAGAATGGGTTTATGTGACGGGTGAAATAGTTGAATACGCATGGACTGCTTTTTCATTTTTAGCAGAAGGATATGCTGACAATACCTTTACCGCTTATATCGATGATATGAAAACCGCACATATGGCGACGGCAAATTCTACTGAAATCTATCGTGAATTTTTTGGCACAACAAATGCAAAATTTGATATTAGAGCAGAACTAAATCCTACAATTAAACAAAATTTATCTACTGCTCAAAATAAAACTCCTTTATATGAAGTTGAAAAAATTAATAACGATGGCAGTGCAACGACTGTTGAAGTAATTGATGGCGTCTTTAATCTTGCAGATGGCAAATTTAGAATTTATTACTTAGGTAATGATGGAGAAAGAGCGGGCTTGTACACTACTGTTGTCGCTAAAGAAACTTTAAACGTATTAGTTGATTACGATGCGTTTGGCAATGATATGAAAGCTTTGCCCGAAGGCGTTGTAAATAAATCATATAAAATACCCACTTATACATTAAGTATAGAGGGAGATATTGAAGTTACTGTTTCTTATAATTCGCAAAACGTAACAATTAGCAATGGGGCATTTGTTCCCACCGATGCAGGAGAGTATATTATTTCTTATAAAGCTACTGTTGATGGAACAAGTGAAGTATTTAATTATACGGTAGATATTAAAACTGCATTTACGGCAGGCAACTTAGCAACTAATTTATCTACCGTCAATAAAGAAGTTGCGGCAAACGTTGGTGAGGCTGTTACCATACCTAGCATTGAAATAGTAGGCGGTAGCGGTAATAAAGTTCAAGAAGTAAAGGTGCTGTTCGGTGAGGAAGTTATTAATATACAAAAGAATACTTTTATTCCCGAAAAAGAAGGTACGTATAGCGTTATCTTTACCGTAAGTGATTATTTCGATGTTTTAGAAGAAAGTTATGAGGTTACGATAACGAACGATGGAAATCCTCGTTTTGAAAATATTCCAGTACTTCCTGAACAACTTGTTGCTGATTCGGAATACGAAATAGTTGCTCCTGAAGCATTTGTTTACGAAAATGGTGAAAAAATAGAAAAAACCGTTACTTGCTATTGGGAATATAACGAGGTAAGAACTCCGTTTGTAGATTCATTTATACCAACCGTTAGCAATGATGGCGACGAAATCAAACTCATTTACGTGGCGGATGGCTATGAATACGTTACAGATTCTTATATTGTTAAGATTCTTACTTTAAATGGGCAAGTAAATTCAGCTGCTTATTTCTTCTTAGAAAATGGAATGGAAGCAAAGTCGAATTCAGAAGGATTGATTTTAACTGGATACACTTCATCAAAGGCAAGCTATATTGCACCTCTTTTGAGTTCTCCTTGGAGTTTCTCGTTTGGGATAGATTCAACAAAGAATATCGGTTCGTTTACCATTATTCTTTCTGATTATGAAAATGAATCTAAGCAAGTTGTATTGAAGTTTTCGGCAGCCTCCAGTAAAGATAGCTTCAGTTTTGTGTCTGTTAATGGTGGCAAGAATGTTAAAGTAAGCGGTTCATTCTTTAATGAAAGCAAAAAGTTCTCGCTGACATTCAATGGGAAGAGCGGTACGTTGATGGACGGTGCTTCCAGTAATATTATTGCATATCTTGGAAATGAATTGGGCGTAATCGGCAAAAATGGTTTGCAAATGCAAATTATAATGGAAGATGTTGTTGGTAAGTTCTCTTTAAAATGTTATATGTTGAATAAGCAGGTTTTAAGACTTATCGATGAGGATGGTATAGGTCCTGGATTACAGCTTAATGGGGATTTATCGTTAACATATAATATGGATGAAGACGTTTTGATTCCTTCTGCTTCTTCGTTTGATGTATTCGATTTAAATGTCGAGCCTGTTGTGACATTGCAAAGAATAGGCGGTGATTATATCACAACTGAAGACGGTCTTGTGCTCAATTCTGCGGATGCTACGAAAGAATATGCGTTGAGATTTAAAGATAGTGGTCAATATTTACTTACCTACAGCGTTGAAGATAGCGTTGGTAATCCAACTTCGCTTGTTTATACTATAACAGTATATGGTGAAAATATTGCTCCAACCTTAGAAGTGACGGGTAATACTTCGCAAACAATACAGGCAGGGAAGGTTTATTCTATCCCTAATGCCACGGCGCATGACCTTAATGGCAACCGACTTTCTGTATTGGTTTATATACGTTATCCTAATGAACATATTATCCACGTAACAGATACGCAGATTACTTTTACAGAAAAAGGCGTATACACAATTTATTTCTATACTAAGGATATAAATGGTTATGATGCATTAAAGTCCATCACGCTAACAGTAAAGTAAGGAGAAAGATAGATGAAAACAAATAAATTATTGAAAGGATTGGCTCTTTTTATGGGACTAATATTTACGTTAGGAGCTACTGGGTGTAAAGATCCTGATACGGGTAAGACAAATGAGCCTTCTTCTGAATATATTGCATATAACGTTCAGGAATATCCGACGGGTGTACATCGTGCGATTGTAAAAGATTCGGAAACGGTTATTTATGAACAGAATACCAAATCATCTTTAAAGATCGTAGTTCCTTCCAATTTGACTTATTATGAAAATATTGCATTGGAAGAATTGGTACATTTTTTACAGCTTTCCACAAACAATGAATTTGAAGTCGTGTTGGATAGCGAGGATATGGTTTTTAATGAAAATGATAAGTACATTTCTCTTGGGCTTAACGAATGGTTTTTTTCAAGCGGTTTGGTTGTGAATGTATCTTCGCTTAAATCTACGGGTTATCGCTTGTTGACAAAAGGAAATACTATGTTTATTGTCGGCAGTGAAAACGGGTTCGGGATTGTGAATGGTGTTTATGGATTGTTGGAATATTTAATTAATTATAAATGCTATTCAACAGATTGTATTGTGTATGACCAAACAAATAAGCTCACCCTTAAAGAACTTGACGTTACGGAGATTCCAGCTATTGAAACAGTTACAAGAGCGAACATAGCGTGGTCTGAAGTAAAAGATTTGGTTAGAATGCATTTGGTAGACCTTAGGGCTGAATTTGGGATGCCGACTTTTGGACATAACCTTATAGGCGGATTGGTTTCTTCTGCCGATTATGCGGCAAATGCAGGATGGAAGGGGTCAGAACAACCTTGTTTCTCTAACAGAGATTTAGCAGATAAGGTTGTAGAGAATGTTTTTAAAATGTTAATGGACGATAAATCTGCTCGTCTTGTGTTTATTGGTCAAATGGATGGTAGTACAGGTTTATGCCAATGTACCACCTGCCAAGAAGAAAGGGCGCTTTACGGTCCTCAAGAAAGTGCGTTGGTTATTCGTTTTGTTAATTATATAGCAGAAAGAGTAGATGCAAAATTAGTAGAAGTAGGCGATACGAGAAATATACAATATGCTACCTATGCATATCTTTTTACGGAAGAACCGCCCGTTAAAAAACTTGCTGACGGTACGTACGAAGCTAACCATCCTTCTGTGAAACCTAATTCTAATGTAGCGATTATGCTTGCTCCAATTTATGCAGAATATAATACCTCTTTTAAAGAGGAAGAAAACGCATATACAAGAACGATTGTTGATGCATGGGCGTCCATTTCCGAAGTTATGTGGTCCTATACATACGGCGTAAACTTCCACGATTATTTTGTTGGTTTGAATAATATTGGTGCTCTTCAGGGCAACTTCCAGTATTTAGCAGAAACAGGCAATTCTTTTGCATACGTTCAGTGTAAATACGGTGGCAAAGGTCATGAAACCGCACAGCTTACGCCACTTCGTCAGTTTTTAATTTCTGAATTGGGCTGGAATCCCTATGCGGACGTTAATGCACTAATTAAAGAATTTATGTCAGTGTACTATGGCCCTGCCGCAGAAGCGGTTTACGATTATTATGAAACCTATCGGTTACACTACGCATATCTTGAAAGCGAATTTGGAGTGGATGGAAATATCTTCTATGATTTTTCCGCGGATCACTGGGATCATACATACGTTAAGAATGTAGAAGCATGTTTCAAAAATGCTTTTGCGGCACTTGAAGAATTGCAGGAACAAGACTACAATTCGTGGAAGACGTATTATGATCGCGTGAATTTTGAAACGTTACATTATCGCTACTTACAATTGAATTATCACAGATCGTTATATGCAGCGTCAACGGTTCGTGAAATGATTGATAGCTTTGAGGCGGATTGTAATTATTTCAATATTGAACAGTATAAAGAGGTTGATTATATATCGAACCTAATTGGAACTTGGAGAAATGATTTGTAATCAAATCTCAATATAAAAAAATAATTTAAAAGGAGAAAAGACATGAGAAAAAAACTAGCTAAAACATTGTTGTTATCAACAGCACTTTGTTTGGCTTTGGGTGTCGGTACGTTGACTGCTTGCAAGAATACTGAAAGCAAGTTAGAAGGATTAACATTAAACGTTACAGCATCTGAAGACGTGGAAATCGGTAGCAATTATTTGATTTCCAAAAACAAGGCTGTAGACGCAGAGGGAAATGAATATGTTCCTGAAGTAAAGGTCTATTGCGGCGATGAGGATATTACCTCGACGATGATGGACGTTTTCTTCTCGATAAATTCCTTTGAGGAATATCGCGTGGAATACATAATCAAAGCCGGAAAAGAGGAAAAGGTATTTACGACGGAATTGAACGTTGTGGATACTACAAAACCTACGATTACAGCGCAGGCTTTGCCTGAAACTATGCAATTTGATTCTACTTTTGCATTGAATAAAGATTTGTTTGTAATTACCGACAACTCTGGGGAAACGCTTACCCCTACTTTTACTGTGGTGCAGACGAACGGTACGAAAGAAACCGTTTTGGAATGTAACGATGCAGGGGAGTATGTATTTGATTCTGAATACGTTACTTCTGTAAATATTAACGTAAAAGCTACGGACTCCAACGGGAACGTGGCGGAGGAAAATTACATCATCGAAAATGAGGATGGCGAAGTAATTAATCTTGTGAAAGACGGCGAATATGCTACGCTTTGGTCGCAACCTCAAGCGATCGTATATAGCTTTGCGAAAGAAACGGTTGACGGTGCTGAGTCGGACGTTCTTACGATTAGTGCAGATATGTCGAATATCCCTAGCGGAGAAGCATTGAACGTCGTTATTAAATTGGACAAAGAATATGATTTGCCCGGTTCGTTAGAATTTGATATTATGACGGAAAATATGCTTGATTGGTTCTCTATTATTCCGTACAACGGAATCAATAAAGGGCTTGAAACGGGTTATAACGAAAGCAGTAACGGTTCTTGGCATCACCGCAAGTGTTCTTATGACGATTCGATAGGGACGATTGATTCCATCATTTTACACATTCAACCCACTACTAACGCATGGTGGCAAGAAGATCCTATTGATTATTATGATGAAACAAAACTCACCGTAATTAAGTTAGCAAACTTTACGTTCACGGAAGAAGGTAGCCAAATTATTCCTCCTCCAGAAGTTATTCCTGAACATACTCTTGTTGACACAAACGCAGAATATGCGCTTAACAGTGTTGCAGTAAGAATGGATCGTCATACACTTGAGTATAATACCGAAGTAAAATACGGCGATGAAGCTGGTTCATTAAAAATTGAATCTACTGAAGCAGGTGACGGTTATTTTGTAATTACGAATCCTTTAATAAAAGATATTTCTTCATATGATTACATTGAATTTAAAATGTATAATGCATCTGAAAATTCAATTTACGTTTGTGTTGCTTGGGTTCAAGGCGTTTCTCTTGCTCCTGGCGATTGGACTACTATGCGTGTAAACGTAGAAGATTTTGCATCGGGAGACATAGTGGATCCTTGGACTAGTGCTACTTATTCTGCAACAGACGTTTCTGGTCTATCTTTCTATATGCAGGGTTCAACGATGAAAGTAGGGAATGTTATCTATCTTTCTTCAATTAAAGCTGTTAAAGAAGATTTAAGTGCAATTGATTGCGGTAAAGATACTTATATGGAACTTATTAAAAAAGCAACTCCTGATACCTTTGCTGAATATTGTACTAAACTTTCAACTGCAGGTTACGAAAAGATTTCTGAAAGAACCGCTGCAGACAATATGTTTGCTACTTTTGTAAATGCAAATGAATATAAATACGTATATTACACTTCTTATAATAAACAAATAAGAGTAATGACTGGTCCTATCGCGTCTTTACTTCGCGAAGATTATAGCATTACTGTAGATGAAACGGTTACTCCTTATATCGCAACAATTCCTCAACCTAACGATGGTGAAGGCTTCATCTTTAGACTTCCCGATGGTAGATTTATCATTCAAGATGGTGGTTATGCTGGCGAAGATCGTGTTTACGAAGCATTCAAACAATTAGTTGGTGATGGAAAAATAGTTATTGCTGCATGGTTTATTTCTCACCCCCATGCCGACCATTATCCCGCACTTCTTGATTTTGTAAAAGATCACGGAACTGATGAAAACATTACTATTGAAAGAGTTATTTACAATTACGGTCACGAAGAAATGTTTAATGCTGCTGGTAGCACTGGTGACGGTTCAAGTGAAAGTGTTAATAGGCTATACGATGGTTTAGCAACTTATGCCCCCAACGTACCTTTATTAAAAGCACATACCGGTCAGTTAATTAATTTTGGTTCTGCTACGGTAGAAATTCTTTACACTATGGAAGATTTAATACCTACTATCATGACCAACGTTAACGACAGCTCAATGGTAATCAGACTTACTTTAGCTAATAATACCATTACTCTTCTTAACGATACCTGTTATGCTAACGGTCCTATGTTAAGCGAACTTTGGGGTGAATATCTTAAATCAGATATGGTTCAAGTTGCTCACCACGGCATGTGGCCTTCTGTAGAAAGTATTTATCACGATATTGCTGCTGAAGTACTTTTAATGACCACAATGAGATCAAATCTACAATATTATTTAGTAGATGAAAGATGGGCAGACGTATATGAAGCATTCTTAAGCTACGCAAAAGATATGCACGTTTGTGGTGATGAAGTTATCGTAATAGAACTTCCTTACGTAATTCAAAACAATCTTGAAGAAACAATTAATGATATACTTGGCGGAGACGATGATGATATAATACCTCCCCCCGACGTAATTCCTGAACATACCCTTGTTGATACTAATGCAGAATATGCGCTTAACTCTATTATTGCTAAAGGTAATAGTGGTGGATTCAAAGTATCATACTCAACTGACGTTAAGTATGGGGATGAACTTGGTTCAGTAAAGATTACTTGTTCTACAAGTGGTGACGGTTATTTTGTAATTAGTAATCCGTTAATTAAAGATATCTCTGCATATGATTATATTGAATTCCAAGTTTATAATGCTTCAGAACGCGGTATTTATATTGCAGTAGCATGGATAGCTGGCGTTACTGTTCAACCCGGTCAATGGGCAACTATTAGAGTTAACGTTTCTTCGTATAACGAAGGCGATATAACTGATCCTTGGAATGGTGCAACTATTAACGCAACAGATGCAAGTGCAACGGCTTTCTATATCAAGAATACTCAAACTGCAGACGTATTTTATATTTCGTCAATCAAGGCAGTTAAGGAAGGCATGGAACAACCAGATAAACCCACTGATGCACCTGAAAATGCAATCGTATATACAGGTGGCGAATATGCAGTAAATTCCGTTACCATGAGGGGGCAATCGGCTGATGTAACGACAGCAATAGAATATTCTACCGAAGTAAAATATGAAGGTGAAGCAGGCTCTTTACAACTTACTGCAACGGCTACTGGGGCTAGATATCTTATCCTTTCTAATCCTTTATTAAAAGATATTTCTGCATACGATTACCTTGAATTCCACGTTTACAATGCAAGCACAGGAAGTGTATACGTAGCAGTAGCATGGGTAAGTGGTGTTACCATTCCCGCAGGCGAATGGGGAACTATACGCGTTACTAAAGAATCGTTTGAAGCAAATAAGGTATCCGATCCTTGGACAAGTGTAAAATATGGCATGGCTGATGTTACTGGCGTATCATTCTATATTACAAATATGGATGAAGGCGAAAGCATTTACGTGTCCTCTATTTTAGCAGTTAAAGAAGCTGTTGAAGAACCTGAACACACTTGTAACTTTGCAACTTTAACTAGTGATGAAACCCAGCACTGGTATGTATGTGAATGTGGTGAAATTAGCGAAAAAGAATCACACAAAGGTGGCACTGCTACTACTACCGAACAAGCTAAATGCGAAGTTTGTGACACTGCTTATGGTGAATTAGCACAACCCGAAGAACCTGTTGAAGCACCCGAAAATGCAATCGTATTTACTGGAAGTTCAGATGCAGTAAACCGTGTTGAAATGGGACAAGAAAATCATACGGTTGAATACTCAACGGATGTAAAGTATGAAGGCGAAGTAGGTTCATTAAAGATTACTGCAACGAACTCATCTGCAGACTATTTAGTTCTTTCTAATCCTTTATTAAAAGATATCTCTGCATACGATTACCTTGAATTCCATATTTACAATGCAGGTACTGGAAGTGTATACGTATGCGTTGCATGGTTAAGCGGTGTAACTATTCAACCCGGTCAATGGGGAACGTTACGCGTAACTGCAAGTGCATTTAATGATGGTGACGTAAGCGATCCTTGGACCAGTGCTGTATATTCTATGACTGATATTACAAACGTAGCGTTCTATATTAGAGATATGGATGCAAATGAAAGCATTTACGTGTCTTCTATTTTAGCAATGAAGGAAACAGTTATAGCAGATGCTGAACTTGAACTAATTAATCACCTTAAGTTTGATGAAAATGTAACTGATGAATTAGGCGGTAATACCGTTGCAAACGGTGAACTTACTTATGTTGATGGTATAAGCGGTAAGGCTGTTGTACTTAATAACGGTTATATCTCTCTTAACTTTGCACCTGGTACAAGCAGTTATAGCGTTGCTTTCTGGTTAAAAACTAGTAGCATTAGCGGTGACCCCGCATTCTTTGCTAATAAAGACTGGGATGACGGCAATAATCTTGGATTTACTTTCCTTGTAAAGAATGGCAATGAAATTGCGTTCAACTTTGCAGCAGATGGTGTTCGTAAAGACGTTTCTACAACTCTTCCTGCTAATTTCAAAACAGAATGGACACACGTTGTTATCGTTGTTGATCGTTCAGCAAAAGAAGTACGCGTTGCGTTTAATTTTGAAGAATTTGTAGTTCTTTCAATTGAAGAACTTGGCAGAGATAGCTCACTTAACGGTTTGGACGGTGTAAACATCGGTCAAGACGGCACGGGTGAATATGGTTGTGATTTTACCGCAACGATGGATGAGTTTAAGTTGTGGAAGGGTGCATTAACACAAGCAAACGTTGATGAACTTAAAGAACAGTATAAAGAGCTTATGCCTGAAGAACCAGAAGAACCTATCGACGCACCTGAAAATGCAATCGTATATACAGGTGGCGAATATGCAGTAAATTCTATTAACGTGAGGGGCGGAGCTTCTTCTGTAACGACAACGATTGAATATTCTACTGAAGTGAAATATGAAAACGAAGCAGGTTCTGTAAAACTTACGGCAACTGCTACTGGGGATAGATATCTCATTATCTCTAATCCTCTTTTGAAAGATATTTCTGCATACGACTATCTTGAATTCCACGTTTATAACGCAAGCACGGGAAGCGTATACGTAGCAGCTGCATGGGTAAGCGGCGTAACGATTCCAGCAGGAGAATGGGGAACGATACGCATTACGAAAGAATCGTTTGAAGCAAACGACATAAGTGATCCTTGGACGAGTGAAGAATATGCAATGACGGATATTACAAACGTAGCGTTCTATATTAAAAGTATGGATGAAGGCGAAAGCATTTACGTATCCTCTATTTTAGCAGTTAAAGAACCTATTCCTGCACCTGAAAATGCAATCGTATTTACGGCAAATGCAGACTCGGTAAATTCTATCAACGTGAAAGGCGGAGCTTCTTCTGTAACGACAACAATAGAACATTCTACCGAAGTAAAATATGAAGGTGAAGTAGGCTCTTTAAAACTTACTGCAACGGCTACTGGGGACAGATATCTTATTCTTTCTAATCCTATTTTGAAAGATATCTCTGCATACGATTACCTTGAATTCCACGTTTATAACGCAAGCACGGGAAGCGTATACGTAGCAGCTGCATGGGTAAGCGGCGTAACGATTCCAGCAGGAGAATGGGGAACGATACGCATTACGAAAGAATCGTTTGAAGCAAACGACATAAGCGATCCTTGGACGAGTGAAGAATATGCAATGACGGATATTACAGGCGTATCATTCTATATCAAAAGTATGGATGAAGGCGAAAGCATTTACGTATCTTCTATTTTAGCGGTTAAGGAAGCTGTTGAAGAATCTGAAACGACTGCAACCGAGGCTTAAGCACAGTAAGTACATTTAAGAATTTGTACTATTAAATAATGATGCTGCGCCACATGGACGGCTTGTTTATGTGGTGCAGCTATTAGATTTTTATAAAGAGTAGGTAAAAAATGAAAAAAGAAATAGCGATTATTGGATTTGGTGCACGTGGTAGAATCTATAAAGCGTTTGCGGATAAGAATCCAGATTTATTTAATGTAGTTGCAGCTGTGGATGTTGATCAGGAAAAGAGAGAACAGCTCCAAAAAGGTGGTGTAAAATATGTCTATGAAGATTATAAGGATTTTTTAAAAGACAATCATAAATTGGATATGGTAATTATTTCTACGAGTGATGCGCTTCATAGAGAACAAGCCGTTGCTTGCCTTGAGAAGGGTTATCATTTGTTGTTGGAAAAACCTATTGCAACGACGTTAGAAGATTGCGAAGCGATTTTAGACGTTGCAAATAAAAATAATCGTAAGGTTTTTGTTGCGCACGTATTACGTTATACGCCTTTCTATAGAACCTTGAAGGAGATTGTAGATTCTGGAAAGTTAGGGGAAGTTTTCTCTATACACGCCAGTGAAAACATAGGTTTCTATCATTTTGCCAATAGCTATGTACGAGGAAATTGGCATCGCGAGGCAGATAGTAGTCCCGTTATTTTGGCGAAGTGTTGCCACGACATGGATATAATTGCTTATTTAATGAATGAGCAATGTGTTTCTGTTAGTTCGGTTGGAGAACTTAGTCATTTTAATGAAAAATGTGCGCCAGAAGGCAGTACGGAATATTGCAGTGATTGTCCGATAGGCGGTAATTGCGTTTATAATGCGCAACGAGTATACACCACCTACGGCAGAAGTTTCGGCGGGTATTTCTTTAATAAAGAAGGGACTGACAGTGAACTTCTTGCAGCTCTTAAGGGTTCTGATTACGATAAATGCGTTTATCATAACGATAATGACGTTGTGGATCATCAATCTACCGTTATGTTATTTGAAAATGGAAAAACGGCTGTACATACCATGGTGGCGTTTTCCAAAGAAATTTATCGTGATATAAAAATTTATGGAACAAAAGCAGAGCTTGTCGGCGTTATGGAAGAGAATTTCATAGAAATTCGTACCTTTGGCGGTGACGTAGAACGCGTTCCTGTAATAATACCTGATGACGTAGTAGGCGGTCACTGCGGTGGCGATAATTATTTTATGCAACAAATTTATTATGCGCTGAATGATGAACCGTGTAAAGGAATTACCTATCTTGATGTTTCTGTGCAAAGCCATAGAATGGCGTTTGCTGCTGAAAAGAGTAGGAAAAATCAAGGGGAAATGCTTAAGATAAATTAAGTTGTTTTATTCAAAAAAATGAATGACCCTTTGGTAATATTTCACTTTATTGCCAAAGGGTTATAAAATAAGGAGAAAAATATGCTCACCATATGCAATGATTCAATGGATATAAATAGAGTTAATCATGCAGTTAAGTTTTTGAAATTAAACGAAGTTAATATCACTGCAAAAAAAGATGAAACTATGTGTGGATACGTAATCGAAAAAGATAATGAGGAATTACGCATAAACTATGGCGCATCTTGTGATTTATTTCGCGCGTTATTGTATATTTCGCAAAATAGGGGGATGAATAAGGCAACAGCAACTAATAGTTATCAACACCTTGGATATATGATTGATGTTGCAAGAAATGCAGTCCCTAAAGTCGATACCTTGAAAAGAATGGTAGATTATTTAGCTGTTTTAGGTTATGATAGACTGTACATTTATTTGGAAGATTTATTTGAGGTAAAAGGCGAGCCGTTTTTTGGGTATTTACGCGGAAGATATTCAGAAGAAGAATTAAAGGAATTAGACGAGTATTGTTACGGGTATGGGATAGAACTTGTACCTTGTATTCAAACATTGGCGCATTTAAACGCAATTTTTAAATGGCAAGAATATGATCAATGTTGTGATACCGCGGATATATTGCTCGTTGGTGATGAGCGAACGGAAAAACTTATCAAAAATATGTTTGAAGCAATTTCTCGTGTGTTCAGAACAAAGACTTTGCACGTCGGTATGGATGAAGCTCATCTTGTCGGGCGCGGAAAGTATTTGGATGAAAATGGATACAAAACGGGTTATGAGGTAATGGCAGAGCATATCAAAAAGGTAGTTGCTTTAGCCGAACCTTTTGGATTTGAATTGATGATATGGAGTGATATGTATTTCCGTTTGGCGTTCGGCGGAGAATATTATTCGATGGATGGTGGATTGTCTGAAGAAATTAGATCGCAAATCCCCAAAAACATTACTTTAACTTATTGGGATTATTTTACGCAAGACTATAATATGTTATCTCATATGATGGATGAACATATTAAAACGGGGAATAAGGTGTCTTTTGCCGGTGGTGCTTGGAAGTGGACGGGCTGGAATCCTTCTACAAAATTAAGCCTATTAACCGCAAAGGCGGCTTTAGATGTTTGCCAAAAAGAAAATTTAAAAGATATTATGCTTACCGCTTGGAGTGATGATGGGGCTGAGGCGTCTTTATTTACAACCTTACCTGTGGTTGCTTACTATGCAGATAGAAGATATAATGAGCAAGGTTCCGAAGCGCGTATTGATAAACTGCTAAAAGATGTTTTCGGGCTGAGCTTAAATGATTTTTTGACAGCAGATATGCCGTTAATAAACAAGGATGAATTTGAAGAAAATGAATTATTAGGGAAGTTACCTAAAATATTGATATATAACGATCCATTGTCCGGCGTATACGATGGAATTATTCAAAAGTATGACAACATAAATAAGGAAATTTCAAAACACGCTAAGATGTTGGCGAGCATTAAACGCAATTCGCCAATAGAATTTAAGTACATTTTTGAAAATCTTGAAAATTTGTGTAAGGTATTGCAGTATAAGGCTACGTTAGGAATAGATATTAGAAAATCCTATCAAACAAAGAACATAGAAGCATTAAAATTGATTGCAAATAAACGTATTCCGTCTTTAATTAAAAGCCTTAAAACCTTTGAAAAAGGGTTTTATATTCAATGGATGAAGGAAAATAAGTCAAACGGTTATCAAACGCATGATTTCCGTCTTGGCGGCTTAATCAAGCGGTTGTATACTGTAAAATTACTATTAAACGATTATATTAACGGTAAAATTTCTGAAATTGATGAACTTCGCGATCAATTGATAAATATTGAAGACGGGCATGCGAGGAGTATGCTTTTATGGAAAGACTGGAAGTATATGGCTTCCGTTTATATTGTGTAAGAATGGAGAGGTATTGATGCAACGATTTCAATTATATCAGGAAAACGAATCGGCTATCGTTATGCGCAAGCATTACAAAATCATAATGTTCCTTATGAATTACATATATTTCCGTTTGGATTCCATGGTAGAGGAATTGCGTCAGATATGCCTACTGTTTGCCAGTGGACAAGTTTGTTGCACACTTGGATTATAGAAAATTTTAACAAATAATGGAGAATAAGTATGTTTAAAAATCCGCTTTCACAAGAAAATTTTTCCGATCCGTTTATCACATATGATGAGAAAACGGGATATTATTATTTCTTGGCATCGTGTCAATGCGATACTGTGACGATATATCGCAGTAAACATGTTGGCGATATTTTGACAAAAGGCGAAAAAAAAGATGTTTATCAATGTCCCGAATCGGATGTTTGGGGACCGTTTTGGGCACCTGAAATGTATAAAATAGGGAAGAAATGGTACATATATACTAGTTGTCGGGAAGAAAATTGTGCAGACTGGTGGGCAACGAAAAGGTTGTTAATTTTACAGTCTAAGACTGAGGATCCGTTTGATGGATTTGATTTTGGTTCAAAGCCAGATACTTCAATTTTTGCAATAGACCCTTCATGCGGATTTATCAACGGAAAACACTATATTTGTTATTCAAGAGTTCAAGACGGTGTTGGTCAACTTTTAGATATCCGTGAAATGAGCGATCCCCTTACTTTTACAGATAACGTGACAGAGATTGCTCGTCCTTCTTTACCTTGGGAATTTGCAGAAGGGTATACGTTACATAGCGCAATTAACGAGGGGGCTTTCTTTGTCACAAAAGGGAAAAGATTATTTATTATTTATTCTGCAAACGGATGTTATTCAGACGATTATTGTTTGGGTGTTTTGGAATACACAGGTGGTGAAGTTTGCGATTCCCATAATTGGAAAAAACATTCAGAGCCTTTATTTGTAAAAGGCAATGGGATTTATGGTGTAGGACATGCTGCATTCTTTTATTCTCCGGATAAAACAGAATTGTGGTGTACATATCATTGTTTACTTCATTCTAATCCAACACGCGCAGAAATGATTCGTCATACTTGTATTCAAAAGATTAGTTTTGATGAAAATGATTATCCTATAATGGGTGAACCAGTAGGAATTGATATTCCTCTTATTGAACCTGCAGGAGAAAGTGAAAAATTCTAGTGAATTATAAATATGGGAGTTGATGCAAGTGATAAAGAACAATGAAAAATATATTATTGGTATTGATCTTGGAGGCATGAGTGCCAAAGGAGGTTTATTTTCCCAAAACGGAGAATTGCTTTTTGAGAAAAAGGTTGAAACAAATAGTATAGATGGATTTGAGCGTACATTACAAAAATTGGACAACTTGTCAAAAATGCTTGTAGAAGAATATGGAACAACAATGTCATTTGTTAAAGCAATAGGTGTTGGAGTGCCAGGAGTTGTGGATAGCCGACGGGGTGTTGTTTTACGTTGGAGTAATTTTGGATGGGATAATGTGCCGTTCACTGAAAAACTATCCAAATTGACAGGAAAGCAAGTGTATATTGCAAATGATGCAAATGTAGCGGCTTTGGGTGAATCAAAATTTGGGGCAACATCACAATATCAAAGTAGTATTTTATTGACCATTGGAACAGGGATCGGCGGCGGTATTGTTTTTGATGGGAAACTTATCGAAGGGTATCGCTGCGCAGGGGCAGAATTAGGACATATTACTATTCGCGAAGGAGGTTTGTCCTGCGCTTGTGGGAGAAAAGGATGTTATGAAAAATATGCTTCAGCTACAGCTTTAATACGTCAAACACGTCATGCTATGGTGGAAGATCTAAGCACTCTTATGTGGACAGTTGCGAAAGGAAAGATAGAAAATGTAAATGGCAGAACGGCTTTTATTGCAGCTCAGCAAGGTGACGAAACGGCAAAAAAAGTCGTGGAACAGTTTGTTGGATATTTGTCAGAAGGAATTGCGGACTTTGTAAATATTCTGCGACCCGAAGCAATTGTTATTGGCGGTGGTATATCAAATGAAGGCGAATTGCTTTTTAATCCATTGCGAAAAGCAGTCGATGAACGGACTTATATTGCTATGGATATTGTACCATTGAAAATTGTTGGGGCTCAACTTGGTAATAAGGCAGGAATATATGGAGCATATTGTATAGCCCGAGACGGTTGCTAAAACAACAACTTTCTAAGAAATAAAAAAATAATTAATGTTTTATATAATTAGATATGTCAAGAAACACCGAACAAAAAGTTAAATTGCTTGTTTTATATGATATACTTTGTCATTTTACCGACGAAAATCACGCCCTAAATTCCGATGAGTTAATAAGCGAGCTTGCCAAACATAATATAAGCGTTTCCCGTAAGATATTGCCGTCAGATATAGCTTTATTAAATGAATATGGCTACGAGGTTCTTTCTTACAAAAAGAAATATCACTATTACTACGTGGTAAATCGCCATTTTGATACGGCGGAAATAGCTATGCTTGCAGATGTTGTAAAAGCATCGAAATTGAACGCAGAGCAGAAGAATACACTTATTAAGAAGTTGTCCGAAATGGTGGGAAGTTATCAGGCGGAAAATATTTCAAAGAATATAATTACGTATAGCAACCCGAAACGTTCTAATAAGCGTTTGATGTATAGCGTAGATGCAATAGATAAGGCGATTAACGAACGTAAGAAAATATCATTTTTGTATTACTCGCTTAACGCTAAAAAAGAAAAAGTATATCGAAAAGACGGTGGCAGGTATGTAACGAATCCGCTTGTTATGGTATGGAATAAAGACAATTATTATCTTATTACATATCCCGATAAGCACGAAGGGGTTACAACCTATCGTATAGACCGAATGGAAGATGTCAAAATTGAAGAAACGCCGATTGTAGAGAAAAAAGAGTTTATCAATTTTGACATTGAAAAATATCGAGCGCAAGCGTTTTCTATGTTCGGCGGCGAAGTGCAAAACATTGAATTGCAATTCCACCCCGAAATGCTGGACGATATATACGACAAGTTTGGCGAAGATATAGAAATAAAAGCAATCGAAGATATTTATAGGATATACGCGCCGATTCAAGTAAGCCCAACCTTTTTTGCTTGGGTGGTGGGATCAAGAGGAAAGGTACGTATCATATCTCCCCAATCGGTATGCGAACAATTTAATGAGTTTGTAAAAACAATAAAAGAAGTATACTGACGAAGTACACCCGAAGAAAAAATTCGGGTGTATTTTGCTATAAAAGCGTTCAATGCCCGTTTATGGGAAGTGAAAATTTGAAAAGAGATTGATTTT
>CAYRJG010000007.1:0-27846 GCA_964424525.1 uncultured Ruminococcus sp. | reverse complement strand
CCCGGCAGCACCAGACAACCCCGATGCGGGGAGAGTGTCGGGGCTTTGGCTTTTTTATGGGAGATTTATACGAACAAGGTAGTCTTTTCGGGGTTGTCCGGAGTTGCTACCCCCACTTTCGGCAGGGCTCAAGCGGCACACAAGTCCAAAAGACCCACTTACGCAGGATAAGTATAAATGTCTTTAAAACCGAATCGGTTGAGTGCGCCGCTTGAATCCGGTTCGCATTTGCGGCATAGCCGCAAATCTTCGCTCTTGGAGCGAATACCCGGCAGCACCAGACAACCCCGATGCGGGGAGAGTGTCGGGGCTTTGGCTTTTTATGGGCGTTTTATTATAATTATATGAGGAAAGGTTTTGTTCTTTTTTAGGGGCACCCGTGTGAAATTAATTAAGCGGAAGACATCGCAAAAATGCCTTCCGCTTTTCTGTTTATTGTTGATAAAAGTAAATATGACTTTACAAAATCGGTCTTAAATCAGTTTACAAAGCCTATCTTTCTTCTGACTTTGCTCATAGTGCGTATTGCGTAGTAGGACGCTTCGTCCGCGCCTGCTTTCATAACCGCTTCAAGATGAGCTTTGTCGGCAATAAGGCGGGCAAATTCTTCGCGAACGGGAGCGAGTCCGTCGGCACAAGCTTCACCGACGGCAAGCTTGAAATCACCGTATCCGCGACCTTCAAATTCGCGCTCGATTTCGTCAAGACTCTTACCTGTGAAGGCTCGATATATTGTCATAAGATTGGATACACCGGGTTTATCCTCCGAGAATCTTACTTCTGTTTCGGAGTCGGTGACTGCTCTCTTGAACTTTCTGATTATATCGTCTTTGGAGTCAAGGATATAAACTACCGCGTTTTGGTTAGGGTCGGATTTTGACATCTTTGCAGTCGGCTCTGCAAGCGACATTATTTTCATAGTGTCGGTAGGAATGTATCCTTCGGGAACTGTAAAGGTGTCCGAATATATCTGATTGAATCTCATAGCGATATCTCGCGCAAGCTCAAGATGTTGTTTTTGGTCGATTCCGACAGGAACGATATCCGTTTGATAGAGAAGAATATCCGCCGCCATAAGTGTAGGATATGTAAAGAGTCCGGCGTTAATATTTTGCTCGTTCTTTGCACTCTTGTCCTTGAATTGAGTCATTCTCGAAAGCTCACCGAACATCGTATAGCAATCGAGCATCCAGCCGAGCTCTGCATGAGCCGGTACGTGTGATTGAACGAAAAGTGTGTTCTTTTTCTCATCAAGACCGCACGCCATATAAAGCGCAAGTGTTTCGTAAGTTCTGCGCCTTAATTCTGCTGGTACCTGGCGCACGGTTATTGCGTGCAGGTCAACTACGCAGTAGAAGGTCTTATATTCGTCGGAGAATCTTGAAAAGTTTTTTATCGCTCCGAGATAATTGCCTATTGTCAGGTTTCCCGAAGGCTGAACTCCGGAAAAAACTGTTTTTTTATCGCCGTTCATTTTATATGCCATCCTTGTGAATTTGGGAGTTTATTTTTACACGGGGCGGAGTTTTCCGCCCCGTGTCTGCCATTTGATTGAAAATTATTCGTAAAGAGGGTACTTTGCACAAAGAGCAGCAACGCGCTCTCTTGCTTCGTCAGCCTTATTATCAAAATCCTTGAGAGTTATTGCAATTATTTTGCCGACCTCACGCATATCCTCCTCCTTGAATCCGCGAGTTGTGACTGCCGCAGAGCCAAGACGAAGACCGCTTGTAACGAAGGGTTTCTGAGGATCGAAGGGAATTGCGTTCTTGTTTGAGGTAACGCCTATTTCGTCAAGAAGATGCTCGGCTTCCTTACCCGTGTCAACCTTCATACCGGTAAGGTCAACGAGCATAAGGTGATTGTCCGTGCCGCCCGAGGTAAGTTTAAAGCCTTCCTTAAGAAGCTCGTCTGCAAGTGCCGCGGCATTTTTAATAACCTGTTTTGCATAGTCCTTGAATTCGGGCTTGAGAGCCTCACCGAAGCATACCGCCTTTGCGGCTATTGTATGCATAAGAGGACCGCCCTGGATACCGGGGAATATTGCCTTGTTTATCTTCTTTGCTATTTCCTCGTCATTTGTGAGGATAAGACCGCCGCGAGGACCGCGGAGAGTTTTGTGGGTGGTGGTGGTAACTACGTCAGCATAGGGAACGGGCGAGGGATGCTCACCTGCTGCAACAAGACCAGCAATATGCGCCATATCAACGAGAAGGTATGCGCCAACCCCTTTTGCTATTTTGCCGAATCTCTCAAAATCGATGATTCTCGGATATGCAGATGCACCTGCAAGAATAAGCTTAGGTTTATGCTCCTTTGCAAGGCGCTCAACCTCGTCATAATTAATGCGGCCATCGGATTCGCCAACTCCGTAGGGAACTATGTTCCAATACTTACCCGACATATTTACGGGAGAGCCGTGGCTGAGATGTCCACCGTGAGCAAGGTTCATTGAAAGAACCGTGTCACCCGGTTCGAGAAGGGCGAAAAATACCGCCATATTTGCCTGTGCGCCGGAGTGGGGCTGAACGTTTGCAAATTCAGCACCGAAGAGCTTCTTTGCTCTTTCCTGTGCGATGCTCTCAACTATATCAACGTACTCGCATCCGCCATAATATCTTTTTGCGGGATATCCTTCTGCGTATTTATTGGTAAGCGTCGTTCCGTTTGCTTCCATAACGGTTTCGGAAACGAAGTTTTCCGATGCGATAAGCTCAATTTTATTTCTCTGTCTGCCTGTTTCCTTTTCAACGGCAGCGAATATTTCAGGGTCGTTTTTTGCCAAAAGCTGAAATTCTCTCATTTCATTTCTCCATTTCATATTTTACCATTTTAGATTATACAACAAGCTACAAGCTTTGTCAATGGCAACGACCTAAATTTTTGCCGCCTTCGCTTTTTCTCTAAACTGAAATTTTATGCAAACGGAGGTAAAATTATCCCCAAATGCTAAAAAATTTATACATTATCTCAAAATATATTCATTATATATAGATTTTGTTCATATTTTATTTATAATTATATTGTATAATACTAAAATGTGTAAAACTCGCAAAACGCCCGGATTTGATGGCGGATTGCTAAAAATACCCTGAAAGGAAGATCGGATAACCGATCGCTAAAAAAATGATCAAAGTAGACCATCTTGTGAAAAGATACGGCTCAAACTACGCGCTTGACGATATCAGCTTTGAGATAGGAGAGGGAGAGATAGTTGGCCTTCTTGGACCTAACGGTGCGGGAAAGAGTACAACTATGAATATTCTTACCGGATATCTTTCAACCACCTCCGGTGCAGCATACGTAAACGATATTAACATTCTTTCCGACCCAATCGGAGCAAAAAAGCAAATAGGATTCCTTCCCGAACAGCCTCCGCTTTATTTCGATATGACGGTAATGGAATACCTTAATTTTGTATATGACCTCAAGGGATGCACTCTTGACCGCGAGGCTCACCTTGCCGAAATACTTTCGGTGGTTAAGATAACCGACGTTAAAAATCGCCTTATAAAGAACCTCTCAAAGGGATATAAGCAGAGAGTCGGCATAGCTCAGGCACTCGTTGGCGACCCGAAGGTTATAATATTCGACGAGCCTACCGTAGGTCTTGACCCCAAGCAGATTCTTGAGGTAAGAAACCTTATGAGAACGCTTGGCCGCCGCCACACGGTTATTCTCTCAACACATATCCTTGCCGAGGTTCAGGCGGTTTGTGAGAGAGTTATCATTATAAATAAGGGCAAGATAATTGCCGACGAGCGTACCGAAAACCTTACCAAGACTATTGAGGAAGGTTTTCACTACCAGGTTAAAATATGCGGTGCCGAGCGCGAGATAGCATCTGCTATTGAAAGAATCACCGGTGTTCGCGCTGTTGAATCCACGGGCGAGCGTGAGGGCGATGCTTTCGTATTTAAGGTTGAGGGCGAACGCGGAGTTGACGTGCGTAAGTCTATATTCAATCTCTGCTCGAAAAACGGATGGCCGATTGTAGGCATGATGCCAATCGGAACCGACCTTGAATCTATATTCATTCGACTTGTTGACCGTTCCGAAGGAATTGCCACAGAGTCTGTAAAGCGCAAGAGAGCGCATTAAGGAGGAAAAAATGATAGCTGTATTTAAAAAGGAAATGCGTTCCTATTTCACCGGAGTTATAGGATATGCCTTTCTAGTAATATATCTTGCGCTCTCAGGCGCGATACTCTGCTACACGACTCTTTTCTCAATGTCGGCAGACGTTACCAATTTTTATTCCTATCTTCTCATACTTACTGCAATAGTTCTTCCGCTTCTTACTATGAAATCCTTCAGCGAGGAGCGTAAGGCGAAGACCGAGCAGCTGCTTATGACGGCACCTGTTTCGATGACCGGTGTTGTGTTTGGAAAATTCCTTGCCGCTTACGTTATGTATGCGGGATGTATAATCATCAACACTCTTTATTCGCTCGTTCTTCTCAACTATGCACAGCTTAAGCTTGCGGTTCTTTTCGGCAACCTTGTTGCTATGCTTCTTATAGGTATGGCATTTATAGCAATAGGACTTTTCGTTTCTGCTCTTACCGAAAACCAGCTTGCCGCGGCAATCGGAACGATAGCAATTATACTTGTATTCCTTCTTATAGGACTTATAAGCTCGCTTCTTCCCTCATCATACTGGCTTCGTTACGTGTTCAATTTCATCTCGATATTCACAAGATTCCAGGCGTTTACCAACGGATACTTTGACATTTCCGCAGTGATATATTACATATCAATAGCAGCAATATTTATGTATCTCACTGTTCGTATCTACGATCGCCGCCGTTACAACTGATAAGGGGTGCGCGATGAGAAGTTTTAAAAAAGACGCAAGGATCGGGCGAGAGCTTGGCACGGGCACGGTGCTTACCGTTATTGTTATAGCGGCAATAATCGCATTGAACGTGATACTCTATACCCTCTCTCTTTTCGTCAATATTTATATTGCTCCGCCTACAGCGGACGAGCTTATTATATCCGGCTCAACCGATGCGGCATTTGAAAAGGCAATATCACAGAAAAGAAAGGTAAAGATAAGCTTTTGCTATCCCGAGGAAGACCTCAAAAATCACGATACCGGCTCCTACGTTTACCGTACGGCGAAGGAATTCGAGGCTCGATATCCCGATTTTATCGAGCTTGAATATATAAACTTTATAACAATGCGCGACTCAAAGGGTAAGCTTGTCGATTTCTCGAAATATAAGGTTGACGAGTTTGGCAATGAGGTGAATTTTAACCGTTCATCCATTATCTTTGAGTGCGAAAACAACCATAAGGTAATAACCGATACCTATTCCTCTGTTGGATTTGCAGATTTCTTCACACTTGATTCGTCGGGAAATGCAATCGCGTATAACGGTGAGGAATATATCGCATCAATGATATCCTGGGTGCTTCACGACGAGCATAAGGTTGCATATTTTACCGTTTCTCACTCGGAGCAGTTTGATTCGGCATTTGCATCTCTTCTCGTTTCGGCAGGTTACTATATCAACGTAATTAATCTGCGTGAGGAGTCTGTACCCGACGATGCAGGTCTTTTGGTTATTTCGAGCCCGAAGAACGATTTTCAGACCTCGCTTGAGGGCTCTCTCGTTCATACCGAAACCGAAAGACTCCGCGAATATATTGAGCGCGGTGGAAATCTTTACGTTTCGCTTGACCCATTTGTCAAAAAGCTTCCCGTGCTTGAGGGCGTTCTTGCCGATTACGGAATAAAAGTATCAAGAACATACGATGACGGAACGCTTACCGACATTGTTCGTGATCCCGTAAATGCAATAACCACCGACGGATTCACGATAGTTGCAGATGTTGCCGAGGGTTCGGCTCTTGCGGACAGTATATCTGCAAACATTGATAAATATTCCGATAACAGAGTTATCTTAAGATTTGCCGCGGCACTTGATCTTTCAGACTCGGCAAAGCCTCTTCTCATCTCATCCGGCTCGGCAGTTTGCGAAACGGCTGACACGGTTACAAGAGATGAGGGTAATTTCGCGGTTGCCGCATACAGCGAGCCTAAGGTTTCCGGAGGTAAGAGCGCGAAGATATTCGTTGTTCCGAGTATATATCTCACCGTTGCGGATGCCCTTGTTACTAACGGATATTCCAATAAGGATTTCCTCTTCTCCCTCTTTGAGGAATTTTACGGCACGTATACTCCGCCTTACGGATGCAATACCGTGCTTTATGACACAGAAACTCTTGAAAACCTCTCTATGAGCGAGGCTTATGCGTATACCGCTGTTGTTGCGGCAGTTCCCGCCATTCTTGCTATTGTCGGTGTCGTAATAATTATAAAGAGAAAGAACGTTTAAGGAGGATTGCGTATGAATTTATTTAAATCAAAAAGTAAGCGTAACGTGATTTTTTCGATAGTTACCGCTTCAATAATTGCAGTCCTTCTCGTTTTGAATTTTCTTTTGTCATATTTTGGACTTTCGGGCGGTCTTTACTTTGACCTTACTCCCGAGGAGCTTTATACAGTAAGTGATAAGATGAGAGATGAAATATCCTTCATTGATGAGCTCGGAAAGACCGACGGTGATAAGGCGATAAAGATTACCTTTTGCACAGACCCCGATTATCTTATCGGTTCTGTAACTACGCGCGCTACCTACCTTATGGCACTTGAGCTTGCGCGCATATTCGATAATTTTGAGATTGAAACTATCAATATAGAAAACAACCCGACGGCTCTGTCTATGTACCGCCCGACCTCTCTTGCCGAGATTAAGCCATCCGATATCGTAGTGTCATACGGTGACAGATACAGAATAGTCGGCTCACCTAATTTCTGGACAGTTGATTCGTCGAGCGAATCAACTGAATACACCGCATATAACGGTGAATATAAGCTTGCAACTCTTATAAAATCTGTGACATCTATAGAGCAGCCAAAAGCGTATTTCTTAACCGACCACGGCGAAACCTATTATGATGAGGAAAATCCTAACAGTCAAATGAGTAAGGATACTGCATATCTTCGCGACCTTCTCCGCGACAGGGGACTTACCACAGCGACTCTGGCAATAAGCAGTGTTACCGAGATTCCCGAAGACTGTGCGCTTCTTATTATCAACAATCCCACAAAGGATTTTACTGTTGACCCCAGTCAATTTAACAGCATCAAATACGTTTCCGATACAGAGAAAATCGATAAGTACCTTACCCGCAATCAAGGTGCGGTAATGGTAATGAAGGATTACTCGATAACCCTTCCCGTGCTTGAGGATTTCCTTTACGAATGGGGATTTGATTTCAGCACCTCTCAGGTTCAGGACAGTGAGTCCTCTATTGCCGACGAGGAGGGAACCAACACTAATATAATCGCGGTATACGAAACCGATGAAAATAGCTATGCAAATGCTATCTACGAAGATTTTGCCAATCTTTCGAGTGCACCGAGCACTATATTCTCGAACACCGGTTATATAACCAATTCATTTGGATTTGATGACTACAAGAACGAGCCCGGCTCGCCGGATACTGTAAAGCGTTATGCCACCTTCCTTAAGTCATCCGATACGGCTATGGCATATTTGAAGGATGCAAGCGGCTCTTATATCGGCAGCACGGTTATCGAAAACGATAAAGGCGCTTTCGACCTTGCCGCATTATCGGTAAGAGAAAGCTTCGATTCGGAGGCAAACGAGTATTCTCATTCTTACATTTTCTGCGCAGCATCGGGGGATTTTCTTTCCAATTCGCTTCTCGGAAATTCCGCTTATGCGAATTTTGATATCGTATCTGCTCTTGTGAACAATATTTCACGTACCGATGTTTATGCATCTATTGAACTTGGAGGCACTTCGCTTAACTCTTCGTCATACGGCGGTAAGATGCTCGTTTCCACTACACTTTCGGCAGAGGACGAGCCTATATACGATAATGACGTTTCGGGTGATATGTCTCTTGTTCGTATCAATAAGGGACTCAGCGACGGTATGAAAATAACTTACAGCATAATAGCTGCAATTATTCCCGTGTCGCTTCTTGTCATTGGAGTTATCGTCTGTATCAGAAGACGCTTCTTGTAACCGACATAAGCACGAATATAAGTGCAATCGCAAAACCAAAGAATATAAACCGCAGATTTTCTGCGGTATGGAGAATTAAATGAAAACAAGACAGGAAATAGAAAGCATAGCGCGGCAAAAAAAGCGTATTCGCTTGATGATAATATTCGCCGCGGCGCTTGTTGTGCTTGCAACATTGGCGACTCTGCTTCTCGTTTATTTTCTCAATGCCGAAGAAACGAATGCTACATCGGTGGAAAAGCCTGAGATAATTGACGGTGAGGCATATTACCGCAATTATGCGATAGCATATCCGCAGGTAGAGGAAAAAAATATAACGAGAATCACCGTCCGCAACGTTGATGAGGACGGCAACGACCGAGAGTACGTTATAGTCCGTGCGCGCATAGAGAATCACGAGCTTGTATATGATAGCTCCGCCGATTACGTTTTTTCTTATCTGGAAAACGGAGAGGTGAAAATATACGAGCCCTCGATTCTGGCACTTGAGAGTGACACATTTTCGTACAGTGACCTCTATGCCAAGGAAACGGGTGACGGATACGGTATGATAAATAAGCTCACCTATCTTATTGCTGCACTTGAGATTCCTTATTTCGGTGAGAGAATCCCTCTTTCGACGAATGCAGATGAGAAGGCAAATCAGCTCAGAGTCTACGGCTTCTCAGACGAGGATGACGTTAAGACGCTCACCTTTGATTATCAGGAGCAAACGGCAGGTGCAAATACCGAGGATACCTCGGACGATAAGTATGTAACCAAAACCCGCAAGGTAAGCATAGGCGAAAAGGTGCTATCGGGTACGGGATATTACTTTATGGTAACCGATACCGACGGAACACTTCGTCCGTATATATATAACTCAAATTCTAACTATTACGATTATGCCCTTATGGGTCTTTATTCCTTCGTAAACGGCAGACTTATTGCCGCAGGACTTACCGGAGATTCCTCTCTTGAGCCGACGCTCGTTTCGGATTTCACTCATTGGAAGAACGAGCTTTACAAGGAAGGTGCTGTTTTCGGCGATGATTCGAGAGTCGATATTATCGCGAATATATCGGTACCTCTCAATCCGCATAACGTGTTAAAAAATCCCTCTTTATATGAGGGAATGAACGGATACAGTGTTGAAGAGGATAAGGAGCTTCTTTTAGAACTTTTAAAATCCTTTACGGCAGAGAAGACTGCTTTGCTTGGCAAAGAGGTTGGCGTATATGCTGACGGTGCGCTTGAATATACGCTTGTAAGCGGTGCATCGGAAAGCAATAAATTAACATTCGACCTTGACGGAAACGTTGTATACAATTATACGATAACCGCGATAGAGTCTATTGTAGATGTACAGAACAGTGACGGTAGCTCTTCGGATAACACGACCGTTGGAGCACCTCTTACCGATGCAACACTTATAAAAGTATCCTATAAGTTTGATATAAACGGTGATGCAGAGAAAAAATATGATTTTATATCCCACGCTGTAATAGACCTTACCAGTCCCTTAATGCCGCAGGATGCAGTTAGCAAGCTTCGCGCGGCAAAGGTCGGAGAGCTTTCCGAGCCTATCGAATTTTCGATAATCTACGATAAAGATAACTCGACCTACGTAAATGATAAATTCAAGATTACCGAGATTCTTTCGATACTCGACCAGGAAGGCAACGGTATAAAAAAGATTGAAGAGGATTCGATAGTCACCTTCCGCTTTGTGAGAGAAATAACCACCAGGCGCAACGGTGAGAGTATTGTTGAAGAGAGCGAGCCTACTGTTTGGTCGGTCAATTTTGCAACCGATGAAAGCGCACGCGGAGAAATCATCAAGAATAAGCTCCTTGGAATGAATGCTTCTGTCGGACTTGAAATCGTTGCATACGAGAACGATTATTACTACGAAATATTCAATCCGTTCACAACATACAGCGTTGAAGAGATAAAATATTTCGTAACTCAATATGAAGTAATTTCGCTTTCATATCTGCGCTATTTTGAGCGTGACCCCTTCTACGGTGAGTCTATTTATGAAAACAATACCGATGGGTACGAGCTTTACGGTATTGAGGCAACTAACTGTGAGAATATCGTAAGAATTCTCGGCGGTGCGGATTCCGATGACTCTACCTCGTCAGCAGGTCTTGTCGGCGAAACGATAGACATCGGTATAACTCCGGAAAAGCTTGAAAAGTACGGGCTTTACGAGCATACGATATACTACGAGCTTCCCAGAGGAATCTTTGAGGTAGCAACTGAAAATGAGGACGACCCGCTTGACTACGATAGCTATTCAAAACTCGGAACGACTCTTTATATAAGCCGCGAGGATTCCGATGGTAACAGAATAGTTGCATCGGATACCTTCGACGTTATTGCGAAAATAGACGGTGAACCGCTTGAATTCCTTGAGGAGAATTTCGTTGACTTCTGGGCAAGAGAAAATCTCGTTATGACAGCGGTTGACAATATGGAAACGATAAAGCTTGAATTTTCAATGGAAGATCTCGTCGGAAACTACGATTTTACGCTTTCCCACAGAACCGGATATCTTACCGTTAATTCCGAAGGTAAGACGGTCCAGGTGTTTAATGAGCCCGAAAGCTATATTCAAACCTATGATAACATTACCGTAAAGGTAAAGGCAAACGGAGAATGCACTCCCAACGCTCTTACCGAGTACCTTTCGGAAAAGGGTACACAGCAAACTACCTTGACGGCGCTTTATAACAGCACTGTCGGAGGCGGTAATGCGGTATTCGTTGAGAATAGCTACGATTACCTTGGTACAGGATGCTTTAAGGACGCTATGCGTACCCTCTTCTTTATAAAATATGAAGATTCTCTTTCCAAAGAGGAGCAGGAGTATGCTATTGAAAACGGTGAGCGCGTTATGAAGATATCCTTCAAGATTGGCGGAAATTCCAATCGTTACGCCTACGAATTTTACAGATTTGATGACAGGCGCGTTCTTGTAAAAGTTTACGAGGAAAGCCCCAGTTCAAAGCCGCAAACCACACCCGTGTCGGATTTTTATATATCTACCTTTGGATTTAAGAAGATAGTCGGCACGTTCTGCACGTTGCTCGACGGCAAAGAGGTTGACCTTGATGCAACCTTCTATGACGAGCTTGGTAAAAGTCAAAATTAAGGTGCTCTCTTCACTCAAATATCCCGTGAAATAGTTTGATTTTGCGGGATAAAAGAGCTTTTTTAAAAATAATTATAAAAAATTTAAAAAAATGTTTGCTTTTTTTGAAAAAGTATGCTAGAATATTAAGTGCTCGTATTTTCGGGCGATAAAAGCGTTAATAAAAATATAAAATAGAGGATGATTATTATGAAAAAGAGAATTATTTGTCTTATTCTCGTTATTGCTACTCTCACCCTCTCCCTTGCAAGCTGTGGAAGCTTCAATTTCTGGGAGGATGATTTGGCGCAGTATGTGACCTTTGACAAAAATAAGTTTGCTGAAAAGCTTATCAGCGGAGAGATTACCATTGATGACGGTACTTTCACCGAGAATGCAGAAGTAAGAGAGAAGAAGGTTATAGATTCTATTTACTCTACTCTCGGTTCAAAAACCGACAAAACCAATAAGCTTACCGTTGGCACCCCCAATGGTTACGATCTTTTCTACTATGCGTACTATATTACTGCTACCGTTGACGGTAATGATTACGTATTCACTGTAGATACTATGGCTAAGGATAAGGCAGAGGAAACACAATTCGGTCTTAACTTTAACTCCGACCTTGAGGAGAAGGTAGTTGAGCTTTTCGAGGGCTATAAGTTTGCTTCAGATAAGGCTTATGTTGCTTCTAACTCCGGTAATGCTGAAGCAGGTCAACTTGCGTTTGTATCTTACACCCGTACCTATTATTTGAATGATGCGAACAAGACCAGTCAGACCGTTGAAGCAACCAAACATCCCATCCTTCTTAATAACGATGACCTTTTTGCTGCAAAGCTTATCGGTCAGCCAATCGGAAGCACGATTGATTCTATTAAGGTTGAGGTTGCGGATGCTGCATCCGACGAATATGCTCTTTACGCAGGCGAGTATACCCAAATTAAGATTGAATGGGTAGCAGATGCTGCCGTCTTGACAGAGGAGAAGACCTTTGAAGAGGTAACCTATACCGAAGCTAAGACAATGTCACCCACTCTTAATATCAACAACAAGAAGTCTGTTGACCTTAAGGGTGCAAAGCTTACCTATCACGTATTCCCCGCAAGCTTTGTTGAGGTTGAAGATTACACCGCAACTGCTGTTATTAATACTATCTATGCCGATAGCGTATCCTATTCTAATATTGCAAAGATTCTTGTCGGTCCCGAATTTTCCGAAATGACCGCCGAAGAGCAGGAAAAGGCCGTTGCTAAGTATAAGTTCGAGGTTGACGGCGAGGAGAACGTAACTCTTGAAGAGTTTGTTACTATCCTTAAGACTGCACAGAAGACTCTTTCTGATAAGAAAAGTGCAAACACCACTGCTAAGACCGCTTATGATGAGAAGCAGGAAGCTTACAATTCTGCGCTCAAGGCACGTGATGATGCAGAGAAGATAGTTACCGATGCAGGCGATGAGGCAACCGAGGAACAGAAGAATACTCTTGCTGATAAGGAAACTGCACTTGAAACTGCTGAAGCCGCACTTAACAATGCAAAGAAGACCTACGAGGGTGAGGACGGAACGTCCGGATCCAAGGCAGAGCTTGAAAATGCTGAAAACGATAGAAAAGAGAAGGTTGACATCTTCTTCAAGGTTGTAACCGCTGATGCAATCCGTGAAGGATACAAGGAGAATATCGTATTTGATAATCTTCTTACCGCTTACAACACTGAAATCAAGAACGCTGTTGCCGAAAAGGTTTACGCTCTTATGACCGATGCGACCTATCTTACTCTTGAGGGTCGTCCTCAGAGCTCGGTTGACGAGGCTGTTGAATATCTCGTTCAGAACTATCAGTACTGCTTCTATAACAACGTTTCCCTTGATGATTCCAGCACTGATGAGGATAATACCTTCTACAAGAAGTATAACGGTTCATTCCAGACCTTCCTTATTAACTATGCTGTTCCCACCGACCTCGGTGTAAATGTAAGTACCTACGAGGAAGCAATGTCTGCAATCGGTGAGGCTGCTGCAAAGCATATTGATACCAAGCTTGCAATCTATGCTGTTGCTTCGGCATACGGTAAGGTTGTTACCGATGAGGTATACGATGCTTACATCGAATCCGAGGATTACGATTATACCAAGGAAGCATACAACGGTGCAGAGGCTGCTCGTCTTGCTTATCAGTTCGATTATCTTATGAATTATCTTCTTGAAACCACTGAATCCGATGACGGTAAACTTCTTACTTGGGTTCGCGTTAAGTTCGAGAGAACTCCCGTTGAGGATGTATAAGGTGAGTCAGAGGGTACTACCTATGATGATCACGATCACTAATACAGATTAAGCGATTATGAAATGACAGAAATCCGGCAGACTAACCTGTCGGATTTCCTATTAATATAATTATGAAAAAAGAAATCAGTCTTTATACCGACGGTGCGTGCCGCGGAAATCCCGGACGGGGCGGCTGGGGAGCTATCCTCGTTTTTGGAAAATATGAAAAAGAACTATCCGGTGGCGAGAGGGAAACCACCAATAACCGCATGGAGCTTATGGCGGCGATAAGCGGGCTTGAGGCACTTCGCGAATCCTGCTCGGTTACCCTCTATTCAGACTCAAAATATCTCGTTGACGCTTTTACTCTCGGCTGGGTAGAATCCTGGCGCGCGGCAGGCTGGCACCGTGGTCGTGAAGAGCTCAAAAATCCCGATTTGTGGATTCGTCTTTATGAGCTTGTCGGTCAGCACGAGGTTAAATTCGTTTGGGTAAAGGGGCATGCCGGCCATGAATATAACGAAAGATGCGATAAACTTGCTACCGCCTTTGCCGATAGCTTTGGCAAGTAGGCATATATTTTAAAAATTATCGGAGTAAACAATGCTTTTTAACAAAAGAACAAATTTGAGTAAATGGGCAATAAGAGCAATTTCCGTATTGCTTCTTATATCTCTTTCCATTGGAATGCTCGTAGCTTGCGGTGATGATGAGGTGGACTTTTTAAGTGATGATCTTTCGGAGTATATTTCTATTTCCGAGAGTGATTACAAGAGCTTTCCTGTTACTAATGTGCTTGATGAGTACAGCGAGGAGCACCTTATTCGCAAAATAAATAAAATACTTGCAGAAAAAAGAGGCGAGGCGCAAAATGACGGACTCGGAGTCCGTAAAGTTCCCATCACTCTCGGAGATACTGTAAGTATTTATTATCGAGGATATATGCTTGATGAAAACGGAAAAGCCGTTGAGATTGCATCAAATTTCAATCTGGGAGCTGATGAATTCGTTGTCGGAGAAGGGAAATTTACCCCCTATGAGATTGAAGAAGCTCTTATCGGTAAGGTTCCCGATGATTACGGAAAGTTTTTTAAGACGACTACAGGAACCGTTGCCGAAAATCAGGTTCTTTATATCTCATACTATTCCTATTCCGAAAGCCTTAATAAAAATATAACTTACGAAAGGCTTGACCTTTCGCGCACCGATATTGATGCCGAATACGGAGAAGGATTCCGCGAGTTCCTTCTTTCCTCCGAGATAGGAAAAACGCTTGATACAAAGGATACCTTCAAGCGCGGTGATGAGGCGGTTCAGTATCAAGCTCTTGTGATTAACTTCGCAACCGATTTTGAAAATTCTCCTCTTACCGTTGATGTAGTGCTGCCGAACAATTATGAGGATGTATCCCTTCGCGGCAAGTCGGCAATATTTGATGTTTATATTGATTACTCTATCGTATATGATACAGGATCTTTTGATGAGGACTTTATTCTTAATACTCTTAAGGTTGAGAAAAGCGTGCTTGATAAATACGATGGCGCGAATACGGTAGAACAATACAAGAATTTACTTCGCCAACAGATTCGCGAGGAGATAAACGCAGCTAACGAGTATCTTATTATTGAGGATATGTGGGCACACTATAATAGTAAAGTTAAGGTGCTCTCGCTTCCCCAAGGTACGGTAGAGAGTTATTATAATGACTATTATAATGAGGTCAATACCGCGTATTTAAGCGACTCGTCGGGATATAACAGTATAGATGAATATGCTGTCGGATATCTCAATTACAATTACAACCTTGGAATTCAAACAGGTGGAGATTGGCGCACTGCTTTGCGTAAATTCTGCGAGTCAACGATAACCGAGAAACTTGTATTCTATTACATTATAAGAGAGGAAGGATTCCTCCCGAACAGTGAAGAGTATACCGAAACCTATAATGAGGTTTTTCAAGAGCATTTGAATTATTACCTCTCTCAAAATCAAGAGCAGTTGGAAACTCTCGAAGGGGATGCATATTCCGCATTTGTAGAGGATCTCAGCGAAGATATTTTGGAGTATTACGGTGAGGATTATTTCCGCGAGCAGACGCATTATCGCTTTGGAGTCAAAAAGCTTATTTCCTTTGCAAAAATGAGCTGATTTGTTGCACCCGTGTTAATCTTTAATAAAAAAGCCGTCGGAATTTTCGTCCGACGGCTTTAAAATTTGAAAAATAATATTGATTTTGCCCTATTTTTATTAAATCAATGCTTTGCCTTCCCAATCGGGCGAGGGGGAAACACCGAGTGCCTTTGCTATTGTCGGTGCTATATCCTTGATTGAAGCACCCGTGTTAATTTTTCCGGGGGTGAAGACAGATCCGTGCATAATAATTGGAATAGTCATATCCTCGTCGCTTTCCGTGCCGTGAGTGCGGTCGTGCCCGCCGTGGTCTGCAAGGATTATCATACTATAATCCTCGGGGAGGCTTTTGTATATTTTCTCAATGCAGTCCCAAGCAACTCTAATATTTTCGATATAAGGCTCTGTCATCCAGCCTGAGCCGTGTCCGCCGAACTCGTCGGTTTCTCCGAGATAGACAAAGGAAAAATCAGGTCTTTCATCTTGGATGTAAGGGATTGCGAGATCGGTTATTTTTTTGTCCGACCGGGTGTTCTTTTTGATGTTGATATAAGATGTGTGGCAAAGCTTGCCCGGACGGGAAAGGTCGCGCAGGTTTTCCCAGGTGATGAAGAAGGCGCATTTTTTACCCTGCGCTTCAAGCTGCTCCACAAGTCCGTCTACCGGTTTTGCCATAGGCGAGTAGGTGTTGGTGGTGACTCCGTGGCGCGCGGGGTCTATACTGTGAAAGAGTGACATGTGGCAGGGAAGAGTTACCGAGGGTATTACCGTGCGCCCTGCGAGAGTATATGCCGATTTTGGCAAAAGCTCATTTATAAACGGATGCTCGGAGGCAAGCATTCCATCGGGGCGCATACCGTCCACTAGTATCATAACGATTTTATTTGACATTTTGAAAAACTCCTTTTATGATTTTTTAAATTCAAGAAAATTTCCGAGTGGAAGGGAATATACTCCGACCGATTTCGGTGGCTTCCCGAAAATGCTTTCGGTTGCCGCATAATAGTATTCAAGCTGAAGCGAGTGTTTTTCGTAAAGCTTTTTATATGCAAGCTTCGGGTCGGCAAGCTCCTCTTGCGAAAGTCTGTCGGTCTTATAGTCAACTAGGGTAATGCTGCCGTCGTTATGCTCTATTATGCAGTCTATAACTCCCTGAACGAGAATTTTCGTTCCGATAAGCGCCGCTTTTTTATCTTCTTCATCGGTAAAGCGCTCCGCGGGGAGTCGGGAATTAAATCTGAACTCGCGGTATAGATTCTTTGCCGCCCTCATTATGGAAAGAAGCTCGGAGTGCCTGAATTTTTCTATTTCGTTTTTTCGTACACGGTTAAGCGATTCCTCGGAAATAAAGCCCAACGATAAGAGGCGAGAAAGCTCGGCTTCTGTTCCGTTGTTTGCAAGATTATCAAAATCACAGAACTGAAGAACGGTATGCGTGGCGATTCCTCGCCTTGCACTTTCGTCATTAGTTGTGCCTGTATAGAAGGATGGCAGGATCGTGCGAATATCGGTATCATCCTCGGTTTGCATATCCGCGCTTGATATTCCGGGAGCATCCGGGGCATCATCAAGTCCGTCAAGAACTCCGGGATAAAGCTTTGATACCGACATCTTTTCGGGGATTGTGGTATGTGCAAGAAAAGGATATTCGTATTCAAATCTTTTCTTCACGGTGTTGTATATTTTATCGTTTTTGTCGCACGCGTCGCATCCTTTTTCCGAGGATACATCTTCCTTGGTGCTTTCTTCTTCCCCGTCTTCCTCGTTTTTCTCAAATACCGTGATTTTTGCCGCACCCTTCGGAATGGATGAAAGAATAACGTCAAGGAATGAATTGCTGTTCATCATAAGCTGCCATGAGAGTATAGAATGATAAAACTCCATTTTCATACGATATGAGTCAACGTCGTTTGAAGGCGCACTTCCGAGTATGAAAAGCCGTTCTCTTGCACGCGTCAGGGCAACATAGAGAACTCTTAACTCCTCTTGGATATACTTTTCATCCATATTGGCGTGGATTATGTGCTGAACAGGGTTTCGAGAGAGAGCAAATCCCATTGGCGCGCGAAGATATACCGAAAGACCGAAGTCCTCGGAGTAAGCAAAGCGGTTGCGCTTATCAAGGTTTGTAAATTTGTTTCCGCATCCTGCAAGGAAAACAATCGGATATTCAAGTCCTTTTGAAGAGTGAATCGTAACGATTTTTACCGCGTCAAGGTCACCCGTGTCGCTTTTTCCGCTATCAAACTCTGCTTTTTCGGATATAATGCTGTTAATATAGCTTATGAAGCTGTGCAGACCTTCATAGGATGTACCTTCAAATTTGCGTGCGTAGTTGTAAAGAAGCATAAGATTCTCCTTGCCACCGTTTTTGGAGGCAAGTGCAAGCAGGCCGGTTTCTCTGTAGAGCCTTGCGATAAGCGAATCTATGCTCATACCTTCCGAGAGTATTCTGTATCTTTCAAGCTCTGAAAGAAATCTTTTCGTCTTTTCCTCTTCGGGATGCGCTTCTGCGTATGAGATAACGTCTGAATAAAGTCTTCCGCCCGCACCGGCCTTACGTATCCTTACGAGGTCATCGGGTGAAAATCCGTAAAGAGGTGAGCACATAAGACCTGCAAGATATATATCCTTTTGAGGGTTATCTATCGTACCAAGAAGACAGAGTGCAAGAAGAACCTCTGCATTGAGGAAGAAATCCTTTCTATCCTTTGTTTCGGACGGTATACCCTGTGCGTGCAGTGCGTTTGTAAAGGATTCTATTGCGGATTTTTTGCGGAGAAGAATAGCAATATCCGAGGGCTTTACCTTCTCACCGCTTGAAAGAGTGCCGCATTCAAGAAGCTCTTTTATCTTTGCGGCGGTCCATTCCGCTTCGCTTACGGGAATATCATCCTCAAGTTCATCCTCCTCTTCGTCTTCTTCGGCGGAGTATGCGCTTGATGCCCTTTTCTTTTTCGGGAAGATGATTATTTCGGCAGGAATTTCGGGCGGCTCTTTGCCTTCCTCATAAACTTTCGCGTATTTAAGTCTATCCGAGGGGAGGTATGCTATACTGTCGTTTGAATTTGAAAAAGCATTATCAAAAACCGCGTTTACAAAATCAACTATCGCTTTGTCGCAACGGTAATTTTGTGACATATTTATCGAAGCGCAGTTCGAGCTGCCGCAATCTGCAAGCGGTGGGAAGGATAGCTTCATTTCGCAGAATATCTCCGGTTTTGCCGAGCGAAAGCGGTATATGCTCTGTTTGATATCACCAACCATAAATCTGTTGCGCTCGCCGGATACTGCCGCGAAAATCCTATTCTGAAGCTCGTTTACATCCTGATATTCGTCAATGTAGACCGAGGTAAAGGTTTGAGAATATGCTTTGGCGATATCGGTTTTCTCACCATGTTCATCGTAAAGGCAATCAAAAGCAAATCTTTCAATATCCGAGTATTCGAGAATTCCGCGCTTGATTTTCTCCTCGGTATAAACGCTGTCAAATTTTTCAAGGAAGCGCGCAAGCACCGACAGCACTCTGTAAAGGTTTTTGTAAAGATCATGCCATTCGTCTTCGGTATAGGTGAAATATTTCTTTGTTATTTTTGCAATAGAGTCTTTAATATTCTGGCGTTCATTTCTTGCAAAAATAACCTCGTCACTTTTTTCTTTTATGGCTTTTGCGGGGGCGTATTTTATTGACATAAGCCGTTCTCTTGCCGTGGCATAAGTCATAGAGCTGTTTATATAACGGAAATATGCTTTATCCGATTCGAAGGTTTCGCGTTCGCTTTCTACATAACCACTGAATTCGTTAAGGATTCCGTCAAGAGTTTTTTCGAAATGTATAAGTGCCTGACTCAGCAATAGCATTATTTTTTTGCCGTAGTAAGTCTCTTCGGGCGGAAGCTTTTCTTCTTTTTTATAAATTTCCGCAAGAATGTTAAACAGTGAAACCCCCTCCGGGCAGCTTGTGCATTTTCCGTAAAGCTGTCTGAATATCTCGGCGAGCTTTCCTGTTTGCTTGGAGTCGGTAAGCGAGTCGCAAAGCTCTTCAAACTCGGTCGGAGAAGCAACCTCGGGCAATTCTCCCTCGTAAATAGAGTTTATAAGCGAGTCGAGTATCGAGGTCGATAGAAGCATTGTTTCCGCACTCTCCGCGATTCTGTATCCGGGGGTGACTCCAACCTTTTCCGCATTCTGTCGGAGGATTTCATTACAGAAAGAGTCTATCGTGCATATTTTTGCGGACGGGAGCATAAAAAGCTCTTTTTCAAGCCTTTTGTTATCGGGATTTTCACGTACCGCTTCACGAAGTGCTTTGCCAATTTTTTCGCGCATATCTCCAACCGCGGCATTTGTGAAGGTAACTATCAGCATGTTTTCGATGCTTTCGGGGTTCTTTTTGTCAAGAAGAGAACGGATAATTCGTTCTGTGAGCGTAGTTGTTTTTCCCGAACCTGCGGCTGCTGACACAAGAAGCGTGCGGTCGCGCGTTTCTATTGCCGTGAGCTGTTCCGCCGAAAAAATCTTATCTCCCATTTTTAGTCCTTTTCTTTCGTTTTCATTAAATATCAAATTGCTTTATCGGCTTTACGGCAAGACCGTCTTCGAATTCACGCACCTCACCGAGGGCAAAAAAGCCGCGCTCGTCATACATTCTGAATCTATCCCCGACCTTGGCACAAAGGGATATCTTTTTCAGATAAATTTCAACTCCGCATCTTCCGAGTCTTGCAAAGAATGGCGGAAGATTGAGGCGCGGAATATCCTTAAATATTGTTTCGGTTGGCAAAATAAGTGCTTCTCTCTCACTCTCGGTCATAGCTTCAATCTCCGAGAGTGTGTGAGTGTCCTTTACCGAATATCCGCCCGCCGAAAGTCTTTCAAGCGTTTTCATCACACCGCCCACTCCGAGCTTTTTGCCTATATCGGCGCAGAGTGTGCGTATATAAGTACCTTTGGAGCAGAGTATATCAAGCTTGTATTCGCGCTCGCTGATGCGCGTGTAGGAAATATCGAAAACCGTTATTTCCCTTGCCTGGCGCTCTATCGAAACACCTTGGCGAGCAAGGTCATAAAGCTTTTTGCCCCCGACCTTTATTGCCGAATACATAGGCGGAGTCTGCATAGATTCGCCCTTCATTGATTCAATGGCACAAACAATTTCGTCATGACTCGGTATATCTTCTGTGCGAGAGATTATCTCTCCCGTTATATCCTCGGTATCGGTTGTTATTCCGAGAAGCAGGGTAGCCGAATAGTGCTTGTTTTCGGATGTGAGATATTCACTTGCCTTTACTGCTCTGCCGATGAGTATAGGCAAAACTCCGGTTGCAAGCGGATCGAGCGTGCCGGTATGACCTGCCTTTGCCGCATCGAAAAGCCTTTTTATTCTGTTGACTGCGCTTTGCGAGGTAAGTCCTTGGTCTTTATATAGAATGATTACTCCGCTTTTTTCCATTCTGATGCTCCGTTTTTTCGCACGGGGTAGTATTATCCGCGCATATTTCTTTTATCTTAACCGTGTTTTTTAAAGGGCGAAAATAATTTGTGCGATGTACTTGATTTGTACTTATTATTGTAACATAAAATAACGGCTTTTTCAACTATTTTTTATATCTTTTGGTATTCCTTTTAAATTTCGCAATTTTCACGCTTTTTTGATTGCATTTTCATAATACGGAGATGTTTCGCCCATACTCGTACCCGTGTGATAAATTTCGTAGAATTTTACCTTCGCCTTGCGACCTTTTTTTCAAATCAAAAAGAGTAAAATATATATGGAATTGCCAAATATTGCTTATTTGGGGCAAATTTTTGCCGCAAGGGAAGGAAAATAGAATGGACAACAAAAAAACAACAGAAAAGTCGGGGCTGTTTTCGGGCGTTCGCCGCGCGATAGGCGAGGAAAGTGAAAGGAGAAAAACCTCACGGGGTGCCTTACTTTGTGATATTGCGCTCTTTACCGTTGCTTTCTTTTTTGCAAGAAGGCATTTTATATTCGGCTCTTATCCTTTGGCAGGGGTGCTCGTTGCGACACTTCCGTCGCACGTTTGGATAACTCTTTTCGGCTCGGCTCTCGGCTCGGTTACTCTTGGAAGAAGCGGTATAGTTCAAGCAATAAATTCATTGATAATAGTTTTCATCAGAATAATTCTTTCATCGGGTGAAGGAAAGGATGAAAACGGGCCGACGATGTTTCGCGAGCCATATGTTATGCGCGTTGCGGCAGCTGCAATCAGCTCGACTCTTTCGGGTGTATATAATGTTCTTATATCCGGACTTACTATCTCGGTGATTTTTGAGGGAGTATTCGGCATTCTTTTTTCTGTTGCGGTATCTATCGCGCTTTACGGAGTTTTTGCCTACGGTGTCGGACTTGAGGAAATGATTTACGGAACCAAAAACATTTTTTTGGACAAAAAGAGCGAGCGTGAGAAATGGGGGCTTGCTTCATTTTCCGCAGGTCTTCTTGCGTTATGCTATCTTATAGGATTTTCGCTCTCGGAGTACGATTTTTTCGGAATTTCCCTTTCATATATTTTTTCTGCGTCGGTAACCTTATTTTCGGCTAAAAGATTTGGCCCTGTTCGAGCTATGGCGGCAGGCTTTGCGTCGGCTCTCGGATTTTCCGCCACGGGGGCGGTCGCATTTGCGCTTGCAGGTCTTGCGGCAGGAGCACTTTTCAAGGTTGGCTTCGGATATGCGGTAATAGGCGGCGGTGCATTACTTATACTTTGGGGAGCGTATAATGGCGGTGTTATGGGGGTTCTTTCGCTGTTTCCCGAGTATTCCGTATCCGCGATGATTCTTTATCCGTTTCTCAAAAATGCCGCATCCGAGCATAGCACAGAGGAGAGTGAGAGCCTCGTAAAGCTTTCGCGTGAGATGGTAGATGATATGGCGGCGGAGCGACGCAGAGAGGATACCGAAATATCCGAGATTGAAGAGGCACTCTCCCTTGCCGCAGGCGCTATCAAGGAATACGGCTCGGAGGATGCCGCGGGAGAATTTGAGGAATACAGAAACATACTTATCGCAGTAACAAGTCTGTTTTCGCCCGGGGCGTGTGAAGAAAATATAGACCTACTCGCAACAAAGCTATATAAAAAGCAGAAAATTACATCCGAGGATGTTGTCCGACTTTTGCCGGATGTATCAAGTCCTGATGAGTTTATCGAGGAAATATACAGATTGAGTGCCGAATATGAGCGCGACTCGGTGGAAAGGCGCAGAATGGATGCCGTTGCAAGGGAGTATGAAATAATCTCGAAGATGATTAATGACGCACGGGTGCGTCGCAGTGATGCCGGAGTTTGTGATGATGCGCTTTCGGAGCGACTGTTTCACGTCTTCTCTGCGGCAGGATTTCCCGATGGTGCATTGTCGGTTCTCGGCACTCGAAAAAGAAGAATAATAGGGGCAGGTGAAGATAAGGACGGTTCTCTTATAACCGCACCCGTGTTAAAAGAAGCTCTTGAAGAGGAGGGGGGATTCAAGCTCGGAAAATTCAAATTTTATCGGAGAGGGGATATTGCACTCTTCGAGGCAGTTACCGAGCCTATGTGGACGGTTGAATATGCGATTTGTAAAACAGGTTCTCGCCGCGGTGAAATATCGGGTGATACGGCTGAATTCTTTGAGTATGATTCGATATTTTATTCACTTATATCCGATGGAATGGGAAGCGGCAGAGTTGCTGAACGAACATCTCGCTTCGTTGCCGCATTTCTTAAAAGAATGCTTACCTCCGAGGCAACCCTTAATTCTGCACTTGCCGCTACCAACCATCTCATTCGCCACAGAGGAGAGGAATGCTCTGCAACCGTTGACCTCTTTTCGCTTGACCTTCTCACAGGAGATGCTCATTTTATAAAAAGCGGTGCGGCACCATCCTTTTTAAAGCGTGAAGGCTCGCTTTTCAGAATAAAATCTCAAACCGCGCCAATAGGTCTTATGAAGGAGGTCGATTCCGAAAAAATACGAGTCGAGGTCAAGCGCGGCGACTATATAATTATGCTTTCGGATGGCGCATATCTTCTGCCGGATGATGCCGTATGGCTGTTCGAATTTCTATCACGCCCCGCGCCCGATTCGACCGAGGAGTTTGCCCAAGCTATTCTTTCCGCGGCAAAAAAGAACTCGGGAGTTGACGATGATATAACCGTTTCGGTTGTAAAGATACTTTAATTATAAAATATAAAACACGCAGATTCGGTCAAATGTCAGTGCATTTTTTGCGCGCATTTGACCGATTTTTTTGAAAACGATGAAAAACAGTCAATATTTTAGTGAAAAGTTGTCACGGTTTTTAAAAATAACGCTCAACTTTCGCAGATAATCTTGAAATATGTAAGCGTGAGTGATATCCTATAATAGCTAATATATAATAAAATAAATTAAGATACTTAAAAGGAGAAAACAAATGCTTGATGTTGTCGTTATAGGCGCGGGAGTTGTCGGTGGATTTGTTGCAAGAGAGCTTTCAAAATACGAGCTTTCGGTGACTGTTCTCGAGAGAATGCCCGACGTTGCCATGGGTGCTACCCGTGCAAACAGCGCAATAGTTCACGCAGGTTTTGATGCTGTGCCCGGCACTCTTAAGGCAAAGCTCAATGTTCGCGGCTCTGAAATGATGGAGGAGTGCGCTCGTGATCTTGGAGTAAAATACGAAAGATGCGGTTCTCTTGTTGTAGGATTTTCCGAAGAGGACAGAAAGACTCTTGAAGGTCTTCTTGAAAGAGGAATCAAAAACGGAGTGCGAGAGCTTTCCATAATAGATAAAGAGGAGCTTGTGCGCGTTGAGCCTAACATCGGTAAGACCGCAATATGCGCCCTCTATGCAAAAACGGGAGCTATTGTTTGCCCTTACGAGCTTTGCATGGCGGCAATCGGCAACGCTATGGATAACGGTGCAGACCTCAAGGTTAATTTTGCTGCCTCTGCTATCGAGAAGATTGACGGCGGATATAAGGTTATATCCGAGTCGGGAGAGTGTGTTGAGGCTCGGCTTGTAATTAACTGTGCGGGCGTTTATTCGGATAAAATTGCATCTCTTGTCGGAGATGATTCCTTCACTATCAATCCCCGCCGCGGTGAGTATATGCTTCTTGATAAGACCTGCGGTGCGCTCGTTTCAAGAACTATTTTCCGTTGCCCTTCCAAAATGGGTAAAGGAATTCTTGTCAGCCCTACGGTTGACGGAAACCTTCTTCTCGGTCCGACTGCTGAGGATATAGACGATAAGGAAAATACCGAAACAACAGATGCAGGTCTTATGCAGGTTCGCCGCCTTGCGAGTGAGCAGGTTGAGGGAATTGCATTCGGTAAGGTTATCACATCCTTTACCGGTCTTCGTAGCACGGGTTCGACAGGTGACTTTATAATCAACTCTCCCAAAGAGGGCTTTATAAACGTTGCGGGAATAGAAAGCCCCGGTCTTACAAGCGCACCTGCTATCGGTGTATATGTTGCAGAGCTTGCAGCATCTCTCGGACTTGAGCTTACACCTAAAAAGAATTTCGTAGGCACTCGCAGAAGCGCTCATTGGTATAGAGAGCTTACAGAGGATGAAAAGAACGAGGTCATTAAAAAGAACCCCGCATACGGTAGAATTATTTGCCGATGTGAGCTTGTCACCGAGGGTGAAATAGTCGAGGCAATAAGAAGAAATCCCCGTCCCCATGACCTTGATGGAGTAAAGCGCCGCACCCGTGCAACAATGGGAAGATGCCAGGGCGGATTTTGCTCTCCCTATATAGTTGAGCTTCTCGCACGCGAGGAGAACTGCGACGTACTTGAGGTTACCAAGAGTGGCGGCGGCTCCGTAATTAATATAGCAAGAACGAAGGAGATAAACAGATGATTACAGAGATCATTGAAAAAGATTTGGTCGTAATCGGTGGCGGACCTGCCGGAATGGCAGCTGCAATAGCCGCGCACGGTGAGGGTATAAGAGATATTCTCGTTCTTGAAAGAGATGAGGCTCTTGGCGGAATTCTCCGCCAGTGCATACATAACGGTTTTGGACTCCACCGCTTCGGTGAGGAGCTTACGGGCCCGGAGTATGCCGCAAGATATGAGAAGGAGCTTCGCTCGCTCGATATTCCTTTTATGCTTGGAACTATGGTTGTTGATATAACCCCCGAAAAGGTGGTTACTGCTATGAATACCGAGCGCGGAATTTTCAAAATTAAGGCAAAGGCAGTAATTCTTGCTATGGGTTGCCGCGAGCGTCCGAGAGGAGCGCTTAATACCCCCGGTACACGTCCTGCCGGTGTTTTCACAGCGGGTACTGCACAGAAATATGTAAATATGAAGGGATATATGCCGGGGCGTGAGGTAGTTATCCTCGGTTCCGGTGATATTGGTCTTATTATGGCGCGCAGAATGACTCTTGAGGGGGCAAAGGTTCACGCGGTTTGTGAGATAATGCCTTATTCGGGCGGTCTTGCTCGTAATATCGAGCAGTGCCTTAACGATTTCAATATTCCCTTGAAGCTCTCGCATACCGTAACAAAGATTCACGGTAAGGACAGAGTAAGCGGCGTCACTATTGCAAAGGTTGACTCCTCGCGCCGTCCCATCGAAGGAACCGAGGAATATATCCCCTGTGATACTCTTCTTCTTTCCTGCGGACTTATTCCCGAAAACGAGCTTACCGTTGGCGCTGGTCTTTCTCTTGACAGAGTAACCGGCGGTGCTGCGGTCGACGGTGGACGCGAAACCGAAATTCCCGGCATATTTGCCTGCGGAAACGTGCTTCACGTTCATGACCTTGTTGACTTCGTTTCGGAGGAGGCTGTTATTGCAGGAGTTGCGGCAGCGGCTCATATCCGTGGGGACGTGTCAAAAAATACCGACATTTCAATCAAAACCGACGGAAAAATACGCTATACCGTTCCCCAGAGAATAACCTCGGTCAAGGATACTAAAGTGTATTTCAGAGTAGCCGATGTTTACAGAGATAAGAAGATTATCGTAAAAGACGGTGATAAAGTAATATTTGAAAAGCGCGCGATGAAGCTCGCTCCCGGTGAGATGGAGAGTGTAACTCTTAAGTCTGACCTTCTCTCAAAGGTTGAGTCGGGTGAGCTTGAATTCTTGCTTGTCGATGCGAAAGGAGCAGCACAATGAACGAGATGAAAAAAGAAAGAAATCTTACTTGTATAATCTGCCCTCGCGGATGCGCCCTCACTGTGAAATTTGATGAAAACGGTGCAGTTGCCGAGGTTTCGGGCAATATCTGCGCTCGCGGTGAAAAATATGCCGTTACCGAATGTACCGCCCCGACAAGAACCGTAACATCTACTGTAAGATGTGAAGACGGAGCGGTTCTCGCGGTAAAAACCAATACCGCTGTTCCGAAAGAAAAGGTTTTTGAGGTAATGAAGGAAATAAATTCTGTAATTGCCCCTTGCAAAGTCCATATCGGAGATGTTATAATAAATGATGTATGTGGCACAGGTGCCGACGTGGTAGCAACAGCTGAGAAAAACTGATATAACCAAAGTACCCGTGTAAAAAATAATGGAGAGTGAATTATGAAATACGGTCTGCGTATGAAAATTGCCGCATCAAGGAAGCATACGGCACTTCTTAAGATAATATCAAGAATATCATCTTTAATTTGCTCTCTGATTTTCCTTTTGCAGCTGTTGTTTTTGGCTTTGGCAGAAGAATATATGCTTTTGGTAAAGGTTGGCTCATCAGCCGGTATCGGCTTTGTGATAGTCACCGTCATAAGGCATTTAATAAATGCTCCGCGTCCCTATGAGATTCGCTCTTTTTATAAGGTTAGCCCTCGCGAAAAGGTGGGTAAATCCTTTCCGTCGCGCCACGCTTTTTCGGCGTTTGTTATTGCCGTTCTGGCTTGGATATGGCATCCTGCAATTTCAATAGCCGCCCTCCTGCTTGCTATTGTTGTATGCATCGCTCGTGTGCTTGTCGGAATCCATTTCATTCGCGATGTGGTTTGCGGTGCGCTTCTCGGAATTCTTGCGGGTGTGCTCGGCATTCTCTTAATTTAATAAAAAAAGGTCGCTTGCTCGGATATCCTGCAAGCGACCTTCGTTTTTTATTTTTAATAAATTAAGTAATTTTTGATAAAAATGTTTCCTGTTGCTCTTGTACGATAGCAAGGTAATATATTTGAGCGTTTTTGCCCAAATACTAAAAATCCTTATTTTACAAGTGTTTTCATATTTGATGTAGGTTGTGCTTGCGGTATAGCAGTATCTAATATATCTATTATTAGTAGGTGTGATTGAT
>CAYRJG010000006.1:0-30107 GCA_964424525.1 uncultured Ruminococcus sp. | reverse complement strand
CTTGGAAATTGAAAATTGAAAATTGAAAATTGAAAGTTAAAAATTGAAAATTGAAAGTTGAAAATTGAAAATTGAAAATTGAAAGTTGAAAGTTGAAAGTTAAAAATTGAAAATTGAAAGTTAAAAATTGAAAGTTGAAAGTTGAAAGTTGAAAATGAAATTAGGAAAGCTTTGCTTTAATCATTCCGTTGATTCTCTCGCGGATCGCAAGCATCATTTCAGCCGATTTTGCGCAGGTCGCAAAGGTGAGAGTCTTGCCGAAGACCTCCTCAATAGCCGAAACGACCTCCTCATGCGAGTAAAGGCTCTCGCAAAGCTTCATAGCCTTGATGTCCTGAAGTCCGTCAAAGAAGGAAATAATTCTGATAGATTCAAGTGCCTCTCCTCTCTGACCGGGATAAACCGAGAAGGAGTCGCCCGCGGGGAATGTGATATCTGCGGCGGTCACAACGTAGGGATTGATTTCATCAACCGAGAACTGATTGTTATAGAAATTGTATCCCCAATGCAAAAATCCTTCAATATTATATTTATACATCTGCATACCGAGCGAGCGCGTGCGCCAAAGCGGCATGGATATGTATCTGTTTGAAACGTCAATAGGCTGACTCACGCAGTAGTATGTCCAAAGCCCCTTGATATTTTCCTCAAGGAAGGGCTCGATGTGATTATTTGCCGGGATAGGATGATCAAGCGCGCCGGTCTTGTAGAAATCAATCTTGGAGAGCGCGTCAACTATCATATATCCCTCAAGCTTTTCCTTGATAATAGCCTTTGCCGCCTTGTAGTTTTCAAGGTGGTCAAGCGAGGGCTCGTCGGAAATATGGAAAATGCATCTCTTGTCATCTCCTCTTTTCTTCATATGCGCGAGGAATTTGTCAAGAAAGGCAGAAAGGAATTCCTTGTATTCCTTGCCGACAGCCTCGGTTTCCCAGCCGAAAATGCGCTTGTATTCACCGCCCTCTGTCGCCATTATCTTGGGTGCGTGTGCCGCGCCCCACTGGGTGAAAAGGTGGGAAATTTCGAAATACTTGATTCCGACTCTGTCGCACATATCAATCCATCTGTCAAGAAGGGTAAAGTCGAATTCGTAGGAATAAGAATCGCCGCATCTCTCTCTCTTCACTCCGACAAGCTGTGTGGTAAGGCGTTCACCGCCTACTGCCGTGTCAAGCGGAGGGGTGAATACGGGGGTGAGCAGAAGATTGATTCCGCATCTTGCCGCAGTACGCGCAAAGTTCTCAACTATGCGCCAGTGCCGCTCGCTCCATACCTCGCAGTCATAATAATTTGCAAGTCCGTCACAATGGAACCACTGTGTAACGTAAATATCCTCGTCGGGAAGAGCTGCCGCAATTACCTCAACGGTAACACTTGCACTTGCCGTGCCGAATGTCGCATCCTCAACCGAGAAGGTCAGTGTATGCTCGCCTGCCGCAAAATCCTTCGGAATGGAAATCTCAACCCAGGCGGAGTTAAGATAGTCGGGAGCTATGCGAATCGCACCGCCATAGCGAAGCGGAAGGAGCAGGTCGGGGAAAAGTCCCGGAGAGGTGCGAAGATAGTTATCGTCTGTTCCGGCATTGTTTATCGGCTTCGTAACAGGAACGCAGTGTACCTCGCGCACGGTAGTGTATTCGGAAAGCTCGCCCTCAATATTGAGATGCGGACGGGCAGAGCCGTGCATATAAGGACTATTTACTTTATCATATGTGTATATGAGCTCAAGCGAAAGTCGTTCACCACGAAGGGCGGAGATTTTCGAAAGTGCCGGATATTTATTGAAATCATCATCGATAAATACCTTCTCAAGTGATGAAATAACCTTTAATTTGATCATAGCCAAATTCTCCTTGCATCGGATTTTTGTAAATTATTGTTTGCTTTTAATTTGTTGATTTTAAAATTTCAAGCGCGCGTGTGAAATTTTCGGGAAGCTCACATTCGAATTCCATTCTTTCACCTGTTCTCGGATGATTGAAGGTGAGGCGCTTTGCATGAAGCATCTGCCCACAGAAAAGTGTGGGGTGCTTTTTTTCAAACAGAGTTTTTGTGCTCGCATACACCTCGTCACCGAGCAGGGGATGACCAAGATGCGACATATGCACTCTTATCTGGTGAGTGCGCCCGGTTTCAAGGCGCAATTTTAGGTAGGATATATCCCCGAAAGACTCTATGACCTCGTAATGAGTTACCGCTTCCTTTGCGTGTGAGCCGGGGGCGGTGAGAACTGCCATTTTCTTTCTGTCCACGGGATGCCTGCCTATAGGGAGATTGACTGTGCCAAGCTCATTTTTGAATCCGCCGCGAACAAGCGCGCGGTACTCTCGCTCGATTCCGTGATGCTCAAGCTCTGCCGAAAGCGCCCTGTGAGAGGGGTCGTTCTTTGCCACGACGAGAAGCCCCGACGTGTCCTTATCGATTCTGTGAACTATACCCGGTCGCATAACTCCGCCCACTCCCGAAAGAGAATCGCGCGAGTGGTAGAGAAGGGCATTAACGAGCGTACCCGTGTAATTTCCGGGCGCGGGATGAACTACCATTCCCGATGGCTTGTTGATGACGATAACGTCGGAATCCTCATAAATAATGTCAAGCGGAATATCCTCTGCCAAAACCTCATACTCTACTGCTTCGGGAATGATAATTTCAACCTCATCACCCTCGCGAAGCGCGTATTTTTTTGACACGGATACCCCCGATACGGTAATATCACCGTTTTCTATGTGCCTTGCCGCGGCACTTCGTGATAGGTCGGTTATCTCGGCAATATATGAATCGATTCGCATACCGACGTATTCATCGGTAACCTTTTCTGTCATTCTCCCTCACCACATCCTTTGCGCTTTGCCTTCGCTTCGGCTACAATGTCGAGTATAAGCGCGAGAATCAAAAGTCCCGCACCAACGCAAACGAAGGAGTCTGCAATATTGAATATCGCAAAATCTATGAGCGCAAAGTCAATAAAGTCAACCACGTATCCGAGAGCTATACGGTCTATCATATTGCCGATGCCGCCCGAAATTATTAAAGCAATCGATACCGTGTAAAGCTTTTTGTCCGAAAATCCCGCATAAAGGTAAAAAAGCATACCGAGTATGGCAACAGTTGAGATTATCATAAATACCCACCTTGCATCTGCCAGCATACCGAAAGCGGCACCCTTGTTTGTAAGGTATGTCAGATGAAGAACGTCCTTGATTATCGGCACGGATTTTACAGGCATAAGAAAAGCGGTTGCAAGAATCTTTGAAATTTGGTCAATAGTTATTCCGCCGAGAATTATCGCCGTAATGAAAATATATTCTTTAAGTTTTAGTTTTTTCATTTGTTATCCTTAATCATAATGTTCGCGAAGCGAACACATAACTGTTTCTTGTTTATCCTACAGAGAAAACAACGGGGGCGGCCGCACGAATTAAAATCTATACTGACTTAAATCGTTACGACAGCCCCCGCTTTTTAAAATTATTCGTTTACGTCAATACCGTTAGGTGTAATAATGTAGGTATTGAGAGCAACGTTCTTAATCTCTCCGTCCTTGGTGTAGGTAACTCCGTTGATGAAATCGAGCATTCTGACGGTTGCAGCCTTGTCAAGAAGCTCAAGGTTGAGAACTACGGTGCATCCTGCAATAAGATAATCCGCGATAGTGCCAACCTCCTCAAAGGATGCGGGGCGAACTACTTTAAGCTCAATGTTGTTGCCCTCGATGGATGAAGGCTCGTTTGCAGGAGCTGTAGGTGCCTCGGGCGCCTTGGGAGCTGCGCTGAAATTCTGAAATTCAATCTCCTCCTCGGGGGTCTTGGATCTGAGTTTGTCTGCCCAACGTTCAAACATTTTTTAAAATCTCCTCTCGTTTTTAAAAACCTTTTATTTTTTATTTTTTAAATAATTTTCTACCAACTCTGATAAGCGTCGAGCCTTCCTCGACTGCTATGCGGTAACTGTCACTCATTCCCATAGAAAGGGTTGGTGTGCCGCCAAAACCGTATTTATCCGAAAGCAAATCAAAAAGTGCCTTCGTTTCTCTGAAATACGGTCTTATATCCTCCGCATTATCGCACACGGGTCCCATCGTCATAAGCCCTGATACGGTAATGCTCGAAAGCTCGCGCACCTGTTTGAAAAGCGCCTCGCACTCTTCGGGCAAGCAACCGCTTTTGTTTTCTTCGCGAGCCGAGTTGACCTCTATAAGAACGGGAATGGTTCTCCCGTGCTTTTCCGCAAGCCTTGATATATCTTCGGCAAGGCGCAAGGAGTCAACCGAATGAATGAGATGAACGCTGTCCGCAATATACTTTATCTTGTTTCTTTGCAGAGTGCCTATCTCGTGCATTCTCGGTGAGTATCCGGCAGCGCGCAAAAGCTCACCGCGCCTTTTGACCTCTCCGGGTCTGTTCTCACCTATATCAACGGCACCGTATGAGAGAAGAGCCAAAAGCTCCTCGTCCGTGCCGCTTTTTGTAACCGCAACTACCGTCGGCGTTTCTCTGCCAAGGCTCAAAGCGAGGTCGCCGACCTCCTCGACAAGCTCGCGGTAATTCCTTTCAATATAGCGAAAATCGTCCATAGCTATCCCTAATATCCCTATTTTATATAATTATAACATTTTTATTTTAATAATTCAAGGGGTAAATGCAGAAATATTACAAAAATATTTAAAAATATTTCGCGCGCCGACAGTTGATTTTATATTAAATATATGCTATAATGTATAATACCGAAAAATTAAAATGGGGGTAGTATCGATGCATGATAAGGTTCTGGGAACGAGCCTTCCGAGCGTTGCGGCTCTTGCATATCTCGGAGATGCGGGGCATTCGCTTTATATCCGCAAAATGCTCGTAGGCCGCGGAATATCAAAATCGGGCGAGCTTAATAAGCTCTCTCTTGCCTACGTCACAGCCGAAGAGCAGGCGAAGGCAATAAGGCGCATTGATAATCTCCTGCTTGATGATGAGCGCGATGTTTTCAGGAGAGCGCAGAACTCGGCTCACTTAAATAAACCGAAGCACGCGAAAATTGCAGATTACCGAGCCGCAACCGGGTTTGAAGCGGTAATCGGTATGCTTATATGGATAGGTGACAATGAAAGGCTCACCCTCCTTCTCGACGCGGCATATAAGCAGGAAGACTCAACCCGTGATGAATAAAAAATAACAATAGGAAAGGCTATTTTGAAATGATACAGCGTATAAAAGGAACAATGGACATTATGCCCGCAGAAACCCCTCTTTTCAGATATATTGAGGGAATTATGCGAGAGGAGGCTGAAAAGTACGGTTACGGTGAGATAAGAACTCCCACCTTCGAGAATACCGAGCTTTTCGTAAGAGGAGTCGGTGATACTACCGACGTTGTGCAAAAGGAAATGTATACCTTTGCGGACAGAGAGGAAAATCGCTCGATATCTCTTCGCCCCGAGGGCACGGCATCCGTCGCTCGCGCGATAATCGAGAACGGAAAATGCTCCGACCCGATGCCGCTTAAATATTACTACATAATCTCCTGCTTCCGTCACGAGAAGCCCCAGGCGGGCAGAAGCCGTGAGTTCTTTCAGTTCGGAACCGAGGCGTTTGGCTCGGAGAGCCCTGCCGCAGATGCAACCGCGATAGCACTTGCAAATTCGGTTATAAAAAGACTCGGGCTGAAAAATGTAAAATTGCATATAAATTCGATAGGCTGTAAGGAGTGCCGCCCCTCATACCGTAAGGCACTCACCGATTATTATACCGAGAGGGCGAGCGTTCTTTGCGATAACTGCAAATCCCGTCTTGATAAGAACCCTCTCCGTCTTCTTGACTGTAAGAATCCCGAGTGCCACGCACTTGCGGAGGGAGCCCCAAAAACGGTTGATCACCTTTGCGATTCCTGTAAATCAAAGTTCGATATGCTCTGCGCATCTCTTACCGCTATGGGTATTGACTACGTAGTCGATTCCTCGATAGTCCGCGGACTTGATTATTACACGGGTGCGGTGTTTGAGTTTATCGCAGAGGGCATCGGTGCACAGAGCACCGTTTGCGGCGGCGGTAGATATGACGGACTTGTAGAGTCGCTTGGCGGACCTGCTTTGCCCGGTATCGGCTTCGGTATGGGAATTACAAGACTTATCCTTGCTATGCGTGAGGCAGGTCTTGACAATATAGAGGCAAAGAAGCCGAGTATCTATATCGCGGCTCTCGGTGAGCGCGCTCAGGTTAAGGCTCTTGCAATAGCCGAAAGACTCCGCAAATCGGGTATATATGCCGAGTGCGATATAGTCGGCAGAAGCCTTAAAGCGCAGATGAAATATGCAAACAAAATAGGCGCAGGCTACACGCTTATCATCGGTGACTCCGAGGTGGATTCGGGCAAGGCGCAGATGAGAAATATGGAAAACGGTGAGCAGACCGAGGTAGAGCTCGACTCGTTCAAGCTCGATTAAATATGCGGCTCGCACAGCGAGCGTAAAGGGGTCACTTTGCGAATTGTTGAATTTTGCCGAATAGGCATAAGTTAAAGGCTCGCTTTGCGAACATTATGAGGAGAGAGAAATGCGGAAAAGAGAGGATTTTTTGCCTGTCAATATGACCGACGTGCGCGAGCGCGGCTGGGCAGAGGTTGATTTCGTATACGTCACGGGTGATGCCTATGTGGACCACCCGTCCTTTGGCGCGTCTATCATTTCGCGCGTCCTTGAGGCAGACGGATTTCGCGTTGCCATTATCTCCCAACCCGATTACAAGAGCTGTGAGGATTTTCGTCGCTTTGACAGACCGAGGCTCGGATTCCTCGTTTCATCGGGAAATATTGACTCTATGGTGGCGCATTACACCGTTTCAAAAAAGAAGCGCTCTTATGACTATTATTCCCCCGGCGGCAAGATGGGGGCGCGCCCCGACAGAGCAGTTATCGTTTACTGTAACAGAATCAGAGAGGCGTTTGGTGACGTTCCGATTATAATAGGCGGACTTGAAGCATCGCTTCGTCGATTCGCGCATTACGATTATTGGGATGACAGAGTAAGAAGGAGTATTCTCGTTGATTCGAGGGCGGATATTCTCACCTACGGAATGGGCGAAAATATTCTCCGCCGTATTGCCGCCCTTCTTGATAAGGGTGTACCCGTGAAGAAAATTCGTGACGTGCGCGGATGCGTTTATCTTGCAAAGCGCGGTGAAAAGGTATTCTTTGACTCGGTTGACGTTGGAGATTTTGACACGCTCAAAGAGGATAAGCGCGCCTACGCGCGCGCCTTTGCAACGCAGTATAAAAATACCGACTCGGTAAGAGGTAAGGCGATAATAGAGTATTACGGAGATAAAATGCTCGTGCAGAATCCCCCGATGCCCCCTCTTACGCGAGAGGAGCTTGACTACGTGTATTCTCTTCCTTATGCGCGTGATTATCACCCCGACTATGATGCCCTCGGCGGTGTTCCCGCAATAACCGAGGTCAAGTTCTCCATAACTCATAACAGAGGATGCTTTGGCGCGTGCAATTTCTGTGCTATCGCATTCCACCAAGGCCGTGAGGTGCGTTCACGCAGTGCCGAGAGCGTTATTGCCGAAGCAAAGAAAATCGCGGCTATGCCTGATTTCAAGGGCTATATCAATGACGTTGGCGGTCCTACTGCCAATTTCAGATACCCGTCCTGTAAAAAGCAGGCGGAGAGTGGCGTTTGCCCATCTCGCAAGTGCCTTGCACCCACCCCGTGTAAGAATCTTGAGGTAGATCACTCGGAATATCTTGCACTTCTTTCGGAAATTGAGAAAATACCGAAGATAAAAAAGGTCTTTATCCGTTCAGGTATAAGATTCGATTATCTTCTTTTAGATAAGGATGACGCGTTTTTCCGCCGTCTTGTAACCAACCACGTATCGGGGCAGCTAAAGGTTGCTCCCGAGCACTGTTCGAATAACGCTCTTCTTATGATGGGAAAACCGTCCGTTGAAGTTTTTGAACGCTTTAAGAAAAAGTATTTCAAACTTTGCGAGGAAGCAGGGCTTGAGCAGTATCTTGTGCCATACCTTATGTCAAGCCACCCGGGCACGACGATGAAGGACGCGGTTGAAATGGCACTTTGGCTCAAAAAATGGGGTTATTCTCCCGAGCAGGTTCAGGATTTCTATCCAACCCCCGGCACTATCTCAACCGTAATGTACTACACGGGCATCCATCCGATGACGGGAGGGCGGGTTGCCGTTACAACCGATTATCACGAAAAGCAGCTTCAGCGAGCTCTTCTCCAATTTTCGCGCCCCGAAAACGCAAACCTTGTGCGTGAGGCACTTCGCCTTGCGGGAAGGGAGGACCTTATAGGCAATTCGCCCGAATGCCTTGTAAGGCACGCTTTCGGTCAGGGTAAGCGGAGCGAGCATACCCTCACCGGTAAGGAGAAAAAGGTGGCAAAAAAATCGCTTGTCCGCCGCGGAGCAGCTAAATCAAGCGCAAAAAATACAAAACAAAAACCAAAAGTACAAACCTCTTGTAAGAAAAGCACAAGACTTGGCACAAAAGCGTCTAAAAAGCATAGATGAATCTACTAAAAAACGAAAACTGGTAATTTTTACGAACTCATTTTGCAAAAAAAACAAGGCAGTTTTTTAAAAGAACGAATAAAAGAAAAATCATTATTTTGACCCGAAAAACGATAAAATATCGGAAAAGGAAAGAATTCCGTATTTTTCGCTATTTCGCCCCCTACAATGGAAAAAATGTGGAAAAGCGGTGGATTTCGGTTTTTGAAGCTAGGAAATATTGGGTTTTTCAAGCTTTTTCGACAGAAAGTTTTCCACAATTCCAACATTTTCGAATGTGGAAAAGAAGTTTTTCCAAAAACGCAAAAAGGGATTTTTGGATTTTTCAAACAGCGAAAAATAACCCGATTCAGCCAGTTAAAAATTCATCAAAATATTCATTCCAAAAAATAAAGTCGTAATTTTTACGAAATTAGTTGAAATTGTCCAAAAAATGAAAGAACGGTTTATTAAATGGAGCAAATTGAACAAAGATATATAAATGCCAAAAGGCGGCTTTTTGAAAAATATTACGGAGAATTTCTGAATCCCGAACAATGCCGCGCGGTTTTTTGTGCAAAAGGTCCTCTGCTTGTGCTTGCGGGCGCGGGAAGCGGTAAGACTACGGTGCTTGTAAACCGAATTGCATACCTTATAAAATACGGAAACGCCTACTACTCCGAAGAGATTCATACCGAGCTTAGCGAGGGTGATGTTATGGCGCTTGAGGCGGCTTACGATATGACAAGCGAGGAGATAAGCCACGTTCTTCCCGAATTTATAAGTGAGCCTTGTCCGCCTTGGGCAATCCTTGCGATAACCTTCACAAATAAGGCGGCGCGGGAGATGCGTGAGCGACTTGCGCGCACGTTTGAGGATAAATCTATATCCGACTCTATATGGGCTTGTACCTTCCACTCCTTTTGCTTGCGAGTCCTTCGCAAATATGGGGATAGGATAGGTCTTCGCGACGGCTTTTCGATATACGATACCGAGGATAAGAAGAGAATGCTCCTTCTTTGTATGAAGGACGAGGGGATTGATGAAAAAAGACTCTCTGTTCGTGCTATCGCAACCGAGATAAGCCACGCAAAGGATAACCTTCTCTCACCGGAAGACCACAGGCAGGAGAATACCGACCCCCGTATGCGCGATATATCGAGAGTCTACGAGCTCTATGAAAAGCGTATGATGCAGTATAACGCGGTAGACTTTGACGATATAATAAAGAAAACCGTCGAGCTTCTGCACACGGATGCCGAGGTTAGAGAATACTATCAAAGAAAATTCAGATATATACTTATAGACGAGTATCAGGATACAAACTATGCGCAGTTCGTGCTTACGAGCATTCTTGCAAGCCTGCATAACAATATAATGGTAGTTGGTGACGATGACCAAAGTATCTACCGTTTCCGCGGCGCAACCGTTGAAAATATCCTCAAATTTGATAAAACCTACCCCGATGCGCGTATCGTTAAGCTTGAAGAGAACTATCGCTCGACCGAAACTATACTCGATGCGGCAAACGCAATAGTAAAAAACAACAGAGCAAGGCACGAGAAGAGCCTTTGGTCGAAAAAGGGCAGAGGAGAACCTATTGTTCTGCGCGAAGCATACGACCAGAACGACGAGGGTAAATACATACTCGATAAAATAATGAAGGGCGTGCGTACCGAGGGCAGAAAATACTCGGATTTTGCCGTTCTTTACCGTGTAAACGAGCTTGCGCGAAGCCTTGAAACCTCGTTTGCGAAAAGCGGTATGCCTTATAAGATACTCGGCGCGATGCGATTTTATGACAGAAAAGAGATAAAGGATATCATAGCCTATCTCTCGGTTATAAATTCTCCGAGTGACGCTCTTCGCCTAAAGCGCATAATAAACGAGCCAAAGCGCAAAATAGGCGCGGCAACGGTTGATGCGGTTGAATCGCTCGCAGGTGCCGAGGAAAAATCAATGTATGAAATAATGCAAAATGCAAATAACTATCAGCTTCTCTCAAAGAGTGCTGAAAAGCTTATTGCATTTACCGAGCTGATAGACTCCATCCGCGGCACGGCGCATCTGCCAAGCGAGCTTATCGAGCGCGTATTTTGTGACACGGGGTACCGTTCAATGCTCGTGGCGGAGGGCTTTGAGGGCGAGGGAAAGATTGCAAACGTAAACGAATTTATATCGGCGGCAACCGAGTATGAAAAAAGATGTGCCGATATGGGTGAGGATGCAACTCTTTCGGGATTCCTTGAAGAAATCAGCCTTGTTACCGACCTTGATAAGTATGACGAGGAGTCGGATGCCGTCGTGCTTATGACTATCCACGCGGCAAAGGGACTTGAATTCCCGATAGTATTCCTTGCAGGAATGGAGGACGGAATCTTTCCCGGTGTTCAGAGCCTTGGCTCAAGCGATGAGATGAGCGAGGAGAGGCGACTTATGTACGTTGCCGTCACCCGTGCGAAGGAAAAGCTCTATATTACCCATACCAAAAACCGTATGATGTACGGAAGAACCTCCTATAATCCGCTTTCGGTTTTCGTGCGCGAGGAGCTTCCCGAAAGCCTTGTTGTGCGTGATGCACCGCAGAATATCCCACCGCGCCGCCCATCCTTCCAACCCGAAAGGCGGCATATTCAGGATGCTCGCGAGGTGCGCCGTCCGGTTGAGATCTTCTCTCATCCGCAAAACAGAAAAAGCAGCGGTGCGGAGTCCTTCGGAGTAACGAAATTTCTTTCCGGCACTCGCGTAAGCCACGCTATTTTCGGTGCGGGGGTAATAATTTCCGCGCGCGATATGGGCGGAGATATTCTCTATGAGGTGCAGTTTGATTCCGGCTCTAAAAAGAAGCTTATGGCAACCTTTGCAAAGCTCGAAAGAATAAACTGAAAAAAGCATAAAACGAAAACCTGCTTTTACTCCTTACATATAATAAAAAGGAAACTTTAAAGATGATAAAATGCTGTATATTCGACCTTGACGGAACGCTTCTGTATACACTTAAAACCATAACCCACTATGTAAATCTCTCGCTTGCCGAGTTCGGAATCGAGCCGATATGCGAGGAGGAGTGCAGAATCTTCATAGGTCACGGTGCGAAAACCCTCATTCTTCGGGCAATTCGCTCAAAGGGAATTGACGATGAGGCACTCCGCGACAGAATTCTTGAATATTACAACAAGCTCTACAATGCGAATACCACCTACCTCACAGAGCCGTATGACGGTATTCGCGAACTTCTCGCAATTCTCTCGGAAAAGGGCGTTAAGCTTGGTGTCGTGTCAAATAAACCCGACCTTACCACCTCTCTTGCAATATCCGCCTTCTTCCCGGATACCTTTGACTTAACTCGCGGAGGTATGCCGGCAATTCCCTTAAAGCCTGCTCCCGACGGAATCATTGACGTTATCGAAAAACTTGGCGTTTTGCCATCCGAGGTAATGTATATTGGTGACACGGGTGTGGATATGACCGCAGGTCGCGCGGCAGGCGTGCGCGCTGTTGTAGGCTGTGCATGGGGGTATCGCGACCGCGATGAGCTTATTCGAGAGGGAGCTGATTTCGTAGTCAACTCTCCGCTTGACATTCTTCGGGAGGTGGATTCGATTGCTTAAAAAAGCACTTTCCGCCATCCTTGTAATCAGCTTAACACTATTTTCTCTTACATCCTGCGAAAGTGAGAAAACCTTCTCCCACGCGGAGCTTTCAATGGTGCTTGATTCATCCTTTACGGAATTTTCTTCTGAGCAATATGACCTTGCGCTCGAAGGGGAGGGGATGAACGTGGGCGTCAAGAGAATATCTCTTTATGCCGCATCCGTGGAAGGCGTCCCCGATAACTATTCACCGCGTCGGTTTGCCGAATACTTCCTTTCAAAAAGGGGAGATGAAGCCGAGATTTTCACCTACGGAGATATTCCGTATTTCTCGCTTTCCGAGAGCGTTTCGGGCGTGGAATTTTACACGCTATATACCTTCTATCGCTCAAAGTATGCGTATTTTATAATAACCTTTGCCACGGAGAGGGCACGGGAGAGCGAATACCGAGAGAGATTTTTCGAATATGCCGATACGGTATATTTCACCTCTTAACCGTAAACTGACAAGTAAATTTTTGCAAGACCGCTTTGTGCGGCAGATTGGAGAGTATTATGAAAAAGAAGCTTTTGTTGATTGTCAGCGCATTCCTTCTTTGCTTCTCGCTCGTTTTGAGTTCTTGCGGTGAAGAACCGATAGCAGAGGATTGCACGACCCATATTGACGATGACGGTAATAATCTTTGCGACGTTTGCGGTGATAAAATAAAGACGAATAAGCCGCAACCCGAGGACGATCCTACCGAGGATAAGCCTACCGAGGACGATCCTACCGAAGATGATCCTACCGAGGACGATCCTACCGAGGATAAGCCTACCGAGGATGATCCTACCGAGGATGATCCTACCGAGGATGATCCCACCGAGGATGATCCTACCGAGGATGATCCTACCGAAGATGATCCTACCGAGGATGATCCTACCGAAGATGATCCTACCGAAGATGATCCTACCGAAGATGATCCTACCGAAGATCAGCCTACCGAGGATACGCCCACCCCCGACAAACCCTCGGATAACCAAACCGAAATTGACAACCCGTCAAGCGGTGGCGAAAATAACGAGGTCAAAAAGGTTACCGTAACCGTTTTGGCTACGGCAGGCGTTACCGTGAACGGTGAGGATTCCGTTACCGTAAACGTCGGAGATAACGTTGAATTTAATATTCAGATATCATCAAGCTGTGATTTCCTTTCGGTAAGCCACGGAAGCTATGATGAAAATACGGGAAAGCTCACCCTCGAAGGAGTTACCGGGGATACCCAAATCAGGGTAAGGGTGAATAATCTCGGCTATGACAAGAATGAATCCTGTGTTTATATTTTCCGCGGCGGCTCAAACGATACGAGCAGTGCTGACTCATTGAGTGACGTTAATTACGGAACTTATATAACCGTAGCATCAAACGATTCAAAGCACATCTTTGCAGGCTGGTCTTACGGCAAAAATATTGCGCAGGGGGGAAGTGTTGCGAGCTATGACCGCGAGTTTACCTTCCGTCTTACCCCCGATATCACGACCGACGGTGCACTTTATCTTTTTGCCAATTATAAAGTTGCGGATACCTATTATATTGATGCAAACGGCGGTGTAGTTAACGGTGATACCGTTAATATGCAGTCAAACGACTACTATTCGGTAGTCGCAACCTCTACGAGAGTTAAGATTCAGATGCTCCCTGCATATTTCGATTATGCAAAGAGCGCATCCACATTCTGGGATGACGGTACATTTACAAGAGAAGGTTACGTTCTCACCGAGTATAATACCAAGCCCGACGGCACGGGAGATTCTTACAGCATAGGCTCAAAATTCTTCCCCGGCGGTCAAAATAGCAGTCCCTTCCTTTACTGTATCTGGAAAAAGGCAAGCGATGCATCTCTCTTCTCATATGGTACAATAACGATGGAAAACCCCGCAAAGAAGGCGTCCTATGCTCCCGATTGGAGAAGCGAAGGTCTTATCATAAGAACCTACATAGGTGACGAGGAAACGCTCGTTGTTCCCGAATATATAGACGGTAAGCCCGTTATTGCAATAGCAGCGAATGCCTTCATAAACGAAAGCTTTAAGACTGTTGTTCTTCCGCGCTCGATGCAGAAGGTGGAGAACGGAGCATTCGTAGGCTGTTCCTCGCTTGAAACCCTCTATTTCCCGAGCAGTATGTACGAAATGTACGACGAGGCGTTCGATGCGGAAACCTATTCGAATTTCAAGCACCTTTACGTAAACGCAACTATGGCACCGAGATATACCAAGTCTACCGAAGGCGCGTTTGCAGTTAAGTTCTCGAAATTCCTTGAAACCAAAAACGATAAGCAGATAATAATTATCTCGGGCTCATCAACCTACCAGAGCCTTGGCTCGGAATATATGGAAGCTCTGTTTAGCGGTGAGTACAGTGTTATCAATTTCGGCACTACGCGTCCGCGCCCCGGTACGGTTTACCTTGAAGCTCTCTCTCACTATACCAACTCGGATGATATTTTCATTTACGCACCCGAAAATTCCGCATATATGTTCGGTGAAAAATACCTCTCCTGGCGTATGATACGCGACCTTGAGGGTATGAATAACCTCTTCCGTTATGTTGATATATCAAACTATGAGGGTTATTTCTCATCCTTTACCGAGCTTAATACAACCTACAGCTATACCGTAGAGCCTCGCCGATATGAGGATATTGCAATAAACGGCACAGACACGTATTTTACCGATAAAAACGGTGATTATCAGAACGTAAACAGAGAGATGAAGGGATATGAAAACTATATCGATTCCTACTATATCACTCTCAACAACCGCGTTAAATCTATGAGCGAGGCTCTTTGGAATGATGCCGAGGCACAGGATAAGGATAAGGACTATACCGACCCGAATAATACTACCTGGATATCTATCGATACACCCGAGCGAATTGCCCGGCTCAATATGGCAATAAATAAGGCAAAGGCATCGGGCGCGCGAGTTTATTTCGGATTTGCGCCTGTAGATGCAAACGCCGTTGTTGATGCGGCGAGAAACACCGAATGGCTCGCTGCCTACGATAAGCTTATCGCGGATATCTATGACTTTGACGGCCTTGTCGGAACGAGTGCCGATTATATCTTCGACCACTCCTATTTCTATGATTGTGCCTTCCATACCAACGATTACGGAAGAACCTACCGCACCTATCTTATGTACGTTCACATCTGCGAGCTTCTCGGAATCGATAACGTCAAGGGTATATACGACGTCGGTGACGTATTTGACGGATGCCTCTTCGAAGAGGGAAGTGACGGTACTCCCACAACCAAAGTCGATTACTTAAATGATCCCGTGCATTTGGGCGCAACCGAAAATGACTGAAATAGAATAAAAAAGCTCACTCTTTGACAAATGAGCTAAAAAATATATTATATGGTTGAAATTCTACGAATTTCTCCAATTAATTATAGTCATTTTCTATAATCAAGCAAATTTGCATCGAGGAGCTTGCTCATCGGTGCAAATGCGCAGATTGCTCTGCACGCGTGGCGGCAAAGTCGCCACAAGACACATCGTGTCAAGCGCAATAGTGCTTTAGCGTGCAAAGAGTATTCGAAGATTTTCGCGCGGGATCCCCCGGCCCCTTAACGCATTAGATGGGTAGCTCAAGCTTTTGAACTTGAACTACCATCAAGACCTACCCCGTGTGAACTTTTTTTAGTAAACAATCAATCTTTCGCAAGAAAGGATTCGCTTTTATGACAACGTTATTTACCGTGCTCTTTGGTGTCTTTGCGGGATGCGCGCTTGTGTTGCTCTCGCTTTCGGTATTTATAAAAAATATCATCGGCAAAGTGCTCGGATATATTTCCATACCAATCTCGGCGCTTTCGTTTTTCTTTGCGTCGGCTGCCTTTAGGCGGCTTGATGTGTCACTCCTCGTTGTGATGTCAATTCTGCTTTGTTATCTTCTGATATCGCTTCTCGGTATTGCCCTCGATAAGAAGAGAGAGGAGTCAGGACATGACGTTTAATTCATGGCAATTTCTGCTCTTTTATCCGATAGTTTTGGCGTTGTATTTTATTCTTCCGAAAAAATGCAAATGGCCGATGCTTCTTATAGCAAGCTATTTCTTCTATATGTGTTACAGCCCCGACCTCGTCTTTCTCATCTTCGGAACAACTCTTGTTTCCTGGATATCCTCGCGCTTTATCGAGAAAAGCGAAAGTCGCGCGGTAAGGCGGCTGCTTTTGACTCTTACACTCGTTGTTTCCCTCGGAGTGCTTTTCTTCTATAAGTATTTTGACTTCCTGTCATCAAGCCTCTTCGGAATCATTAATTATTTCGGAGGTAATACCGAGCCCTTCCTTCTGCGCCTGGCACTTCCCGTCGGAATCTCCTTCTATACCTTCCAAACCCTCTCCTACGTTATTGACGTTTACAGAGGAGATGTAAAATCCGAGTCGAATTTCTTTTTCTATGCGCTTTTCGTGTCCTTCTTTCCACAGCTCGTTGCAGGTCCGATTGAGCGCCCCGATAACCTTATTCCACAGCTTCGCGAGGTGCATAAATGGTCAAACTCGGACGCTGTAAAGGGCGTAAAGCATATGCTCGTCGGATTTTTCAAGAAGATATGCGTTGCCGATCTTATCGCAAGGAGCGTTGATTCTATCTATAATAACCCCGAAAATGCGGGAGCATTCGGAATAATTATTGCCACGGTACTTTTTGCCGTACAGATTTATTGTGACTTTTCGGGATACACCGATATTGCTATAGGATGCTCGCGCATTATGGGAATCCGCTTGATGAAGAACTTTGACCATCCTTATATGGCAACCTCAATCAAAGAATTCTGGTCGAGATGGCATATATCCCTCTCATCCTGGTTCCGCGATTATCTCTACATACCGCTTGGCGGTAACCGATGCAAAAGATGGCGCCACCTGTTTAACCTTTTCGTAGTCTTTCTCGTTTCGGGTCTTTGGCACGGTGCGGAATGGACCTTCGTTATATGGGGCGCGCTTCACGGCATCTACCAGATAATAGGTAACCTCACGATTAAGCCGAGAAATAAGCTCTTGTCAAAGCTCGGATTCAGTGAAAAGTCACACGGGGTAGTGCTTGTGCGCCGCACTGTGACCTTTATTCTCGTAACGTTTGCCTGGCTTATCTTCCGTTCTAACTCGCTCTCCGATATGAAGGTGCTGCTTTATACTCTCTTTACTTTTGGCGGTGAGGGACTCTCGGCAGACCTTCTCACAATGGGACTTGACCCTATAACGCTTGCAACGGTAATTATCTCAATAATCATCCTCATTATAATCGACCGACTCGTGACCTACGAGGGAGTCGGAGATTCTTCCCACGTTTTAGTAAGAGGCGGTGCATTTGTTTATATCGTGTGGGCAGTTCTGCTTTGCTGGCTCTTACTTATATCACACGATATGATAAGCACCTTTATCTATTTCCAATTCTAGGAGGTGCGTATGAAAAAATTCAAAATTTCGGTTTGTATTATTGCGGCAATCCTTTCTATAGCACTTCCGTTTATCTCTATCGGAGTTATCGCGTTTGCTTTGCCGGAGCAGTATTCCAAAACCTTCGTCGGCGCGCTTGACGATAAAATTGAACGTCTTGAGTCGATTGAGGAAGAAAAAATTGTCATCGTAGGCGGCTCGTCGGTTGCCTTCGGGCTCGACAGTAAAAAGATGGAATTTTACACGGGTATGCCCACGGTGAATTTCGGACTCTATGCCGCCCTCGGAACAAAGCTGATGCTGGATCTTTCCTTGCCTCATATAGAGGAGGGGGACGTCGTTGTTATCGCGCCGGAGCTTGATGCACAAACGCTCTCGCTCTATTTCAGCGCGTCTACAACTATCCGCGCCCTTGACGGCAACCTCTCCTATCTTCTCGACCTTCCGAGTGAGCATTATTCCTCGCTTCTCGGTCAGTCGTTTGATTTTGCTTTTGAAAAGCTAGGATATATGTTAGGCGAAAGCCCTGACCCGTCGGGAGTTTATAACGCATCGAGCTTTGACGAGTACGGAGATATAATCTATCCTCGCCCCGAAAACAAGATGCAAGGTCTTTACAATCCCAACGAAACCTTCAATCTCACCGAGGATATACTTGACCCCGAATTCGTTGACTACGTCAATAAGTACGTAAAAGAATGCAGGTCGCGCGGAGCAAAGGTATTCTTCTCCTATCCGCCTATGAACGACCTTGCGTTTGAGTCGCCTACCTATATGGATGATGCGCTCAAATTCGAAGAATATCTTGATGAAAAGCTCGATTGCGGCATTATAAGCAATATAACCGATTATATCCTCAACGAGCGTTATTTCTACGATACGAACCTTCATTTAAATGACACGGGTGTGGACTTGCGCACGATTTTGCTGGCGAACGATCTTGCAGGCGCGCTGAATCTCGATAAATCTAAAATTCCAACCGAGCTTCCGCCCCCGCCACTCCTTGAAGATGAAGAACCCGGCACTCCCGACGAGCCTAGTACTCCCGACGAGCCTAGTACTCCCGACGAGCCTAGTACTCCCGACGAACCCGGCACGCCCGTAATTCCCGAATGTACCTACCACGAGGACTGGGACGAGAACGGACTTTGCGATTGGTGCGATTCTTGCATCAGTCACGCGGATAAAAACAAGAATCACGAGTGCGACAGATGCGGTGAGCCTTATACCGCGCCCTGCACGCGTCATACCGATACCGACAAAAACCATAAGTGCGACTACTGCTCGGCAGATTATACCGCGCCCTGCACGAGTCACACCTATGAAAATAACGGTGAGAGCTGTGACTACTGCGGTGCGGAAAAGCCTTATGACGAAAACGAGATTTACTTTAATTTCTCACTCAACCGAGATTCGACTTATACTCTCGTTTCGGTAAAGGATGAATACAAGAGTGAAAAATCACTCACTATGCCGCTTTATTATAACGGATTCGCAGTATCACAGATTGGCGCGGGCGCATTCGACGGAGCGTCTGTCGAGAACTTCACCGTAACGCTTGATACTAATCTTCGTACGATTCGCAACGGTGCGTTTTCGGGAGCGTCAAAGCTTAAATCTCTGATAATGCTTTACCCACACGCGGAAAATATTATTCCGCCCAATGATTTTGTCGGTGTTGCAAGCGGATTTACCGTTTATATTACCGATGACGGAAATTACCGCGACGATTACTACTGGCGTGAGCGCGGATTGACCTTTGATTATATAGACTAACAGCTATTCTTCAAAAGGGAAGACCTAAAAAAGAAAACCACAGTCAAAATGGGGCTGGCGCATTTGGGCGCAACCGAAAATGACTGAAATATAATAAAAAAGCTCACTTTTTGACAAATGAGTTAAAAGTATAGTGTAAGGTTGAAATTCTACGAATTTCTCCATCAAATTATAGTCATCTTCTCTTCGCGTTTCCCGACCTCGACGTATTTTATACGTAGCGAAGCGGCGCGAGGGTGTTGAATGACAGTTAATAACTGTCAGACCCCGAGCGTGACCGAGCCCGCAGGCGAGAACTGTCGGTCGGGAGAACCCGAATTTTCGCTCCAAATCCCCCTAGCCCATTAACTCATTAGATGGTAGCTCAAGTTTTTGAACTTGAGCTACCATCGGAAAGGCACAAATGAAAAGAAAAATTATAAATGCGATAATTTCAATGATTCTCGCGTTCTCAACCCTTCTTCTTATATCCTGCGGAGAGGACGAGCTCACTCCAAACGGAATTGAGATGCGCGACGACGAGCTTAACGAATACGGTTGTCACTATTACATTCCCGAGGGATTTACAAGCACGAAGGTCACCTACTCCGAGTTTGCCTACACGGATAAGACGGCGCACTGCTACATAAACCCCTATAACGAGGAGCAGCTCACCGAAATGGAGGTTGACCCCGATATCACCGTGTATAACTACACCCGTCTTTTTATGGCGTGGAACGGTATACCGCTGAATAATTACGAATATGACGAAGAAACCGACATAGCCTACGTTGAATATACGTCTGACTTTGGAGCCTCCGTAGAAGGACTTTCCCCCGAATACTTCAAATGGAAGATAATGCGTAACGGTTACTATCTCTACGTTGCAACCGTCAACTGCCCTGTGGATAAAGTCGAGGAATATACGCCGATATTTGATGAATGGCTCGACTACCTCTATATCGAAAAATAAATTTTATATTCTGCAAAATAACGGATATTTTTGGGTTTTGCCCTTGATATCCGTTATTTTTTCGCTATTTTGGTCATATAATTAAGATGCTTTTCGATATTTTTATGTTATTTTTAATATTGACAAATTAAGAAAGCGAGAGTATAATGGTTCTGTTACCGGAAATAAAAAATAAGCGGAGGCAAAGAAGATGAAAACCAAAAACAGATTGCTTGCAAGCGCCGTAAGCTTGCTTTTAATTGTTTTTTCAGTCGTTATCCTGGCATCGTGCGGTTCGCGCGGCGATAGCTCTTGTTCGCACGATTGGGGCGAATGGAACGAAACGAAGAATGCAACCTGCACCGCATTGGGCACTCGCTCACGCACTTGCGGAAAATGCGGTGTAACCGAAACGGACACCGTTTCGGCAACGGGTCATACCCCTATGGAGGATGACGGAGATTGCACGACTCCGATTTTGTGTACTGTCTGCGGCGAGATAACCGTCGAAGCAAACGGCAATCATATAGGCGGTCGGGCGACCTGCCAAAAACCTGCGGCGTGTGAGGCTTGCGGTAAGGAATACGAAACCGTAGCCGACCACGAACCGAATATGGATGACAAGGATTGCACAACTGCCGTTTTCTGCGTATTTTGCGGTCAGGAGCTCGTCCCCGCAAATGAATCTCATACGGGCGGTAAAGCAAGCTGTGCCTTTCCTGCCGAGTGTGAGGTTTGCGGTATGCAGTACGGAACCGTTCTCGATCACACACCTAATTCAGATGACGGTGATTGCACCTCCGATATTACCTGTAAGGATTGCGGCACTATAATTTTTGAGGGCGCGCCCTCTCATACCTTTGAGGTAGGCAACTGTGAGAGTGGAATAAGCTGTTACGTTTGCGGTATGGCGTTTATTCCGCCCACAAGTCACACACCCGAAAAGGATGACGGTGATTGCACTACTGCCGTTTGCTGCTCGGTCTGCGGTGAAATTGTTTTTGCGGCAAACGAGGCTCATAAGGGCGAGGTTACTAACTGCGAGATGGGCGCAAACTGTACCGAGTGCGGCTTGTATTTTATCCCAACCGTACCACACTCTTTCTCCGAAGATGACGGAGATTGCACGACCGCGGTATACTGCACGGTCTGCGGTGCTGTCGGAATAGATGCGATTGAAGCGCACAGCGGCGGTGCGGCTACCTGTAATACTTATGCAAGATGCGATATTTGCGGCAAAGAATACGGTGAGCTTTCGGGTCACAGCGCGGATGAGGATGACGGAGATTGCACAACTCCGATTCGGTGTACCGTCTGCGGTGAGATAGCCGTTGCGGCAAACGAATCTCACATCGGCGGTGAAGCTACGTGCACGCATTATGCTGTGTGCGAGATTTGTAATACCGAATACGGTGAGCTCTCCGACTCTCACTACGGTGAGATAATTTGGATGAAGCATTTGTATTCGCATTATCGCGTATATAACTGCTGCTATATTCAGACAAGCGACCCCGAGGCGCATAAGATAAAAGACGGAGTTTGTACCGAGTGCGGCTTTAATCCCACCGTAACGGCAGAATCCGTGGTGGCGGCTCCCGGTGAGCGCGTGAACGTCGTTATTTCGGTTTCGGATAACCCCGGAATAACCGGTCTTATGATGACGGTTCAATATAGCTCCGACGTGCTTACACTCATTGATGCCGAAAGCGGTGCGGCTATGGATCCGCTTGTATTCACCGAGCCCGACGAATTGAAGAGTGGCTCTACCTTCCTTTGGGACGGATTGTCTGTCAGCGATGCTGATATAATGAACGGAGAAATTCTGATTCTTTCATTCGACGTATCCGAGCAGGCTCTTGAGGGAAATTACAGTATTTTGCTGAACGTAAAGGCTTATGATAATGATTTGAACCCGTTAAATCTCGTTATATCGGGCGCAAATATAACCATTGAAAACAAATAAAAGGGTGAAACAGAATGATTACAAAACAAAAGGCAGTAAAGTCCTTCTTTAAAAAAGCAGTATCATTTTTGCTTGTTATTTGTATGATGAGTGGATTTATAGCTCCGTTGATGTCGGTTACCGCATCAGCCGCCGCACCCTCCTCATACACGAATATTTCAGCAGATTCAACCGCGTACGTAAGCATCAGCTCGTCATCTAGCTCGAAATATTTCAAATTCGTTCCCGCTTACAGCGGAACCTACGCTTTCTATTCAACGAACAGTTCGGGTGACCCGTACGGATATCTGCGTGATGCAGACGGTAATTATCTTGCTTCAAGCGATGATTACAGCGGCACTGATTTCTACATCTCTTACTACTGCACCGCAGGTACTACTTATTACATTGAGGCTTGTATGTATGGTTCGAGAACAGGCTCGTATACCTTAAAAGTAGAAACCATCTCGGCTATCCCCTCGACTCCCTCTGCAAATACGGTAGAGGTCAATGCGGCAGGCGGAACGAATTATCCGCTTTTTAACAGTGGATTGCTCACATCCTCTGCCCAAAGCAGGGACGGTAACTATGATGAATCCTCCTTTAACAATAACGGATATGATTTAACGTCCAATAACTCAAGCTCAAATATTGCCTACGGCTATGACCGTATGCGCCTTGGACTCTCGTTCACTATGAATATCCAAACCGACGAGTTTTCAACGGTTACGATATACGGCTATGATATAGACGAAAACGGAAACAGTTCCTATTCTACCCACAAGGAAAGAGATTACGTATTCCTTGTTGACGAAACGGCGGGTGCAGAGTATCAACTTGACGGATATATGAGTGGTCTTGATAACCAATGGAGTACCACGAGATTTAACATTGATAGCAACCTTCTTGTCGAAGGGCACACCTATCACTTTGAATTTTTGACTAACTGCGTTTGCGGTGCAAATTGCGGTTGGTGGTCCTACGTTCGCACGGTAGACCTTATCGTTAACGGTGGGGTCGAGCCTCCCGTTGTTCCCACGACGGGTATTCAAAGCGCAGAGCTTACCGCTTCGATTTCCTCATCGGGAACCGTTTCGGTTAACCTGCTTGCAAATGCTTATACCGCGGAAAATTATGCGCTTGAATATAAGGCTGTTTGCTCTTCCGCAGGCGTGCAGTACGGCGGTAAGGAATATACCGTTACCGTTCCTACTTATGCCGAAAGTTTTGAAACGAGCTTTCAGCTTGAATCGGGTGCTCCGAGAGGAACCTACGAAATAACCGTATTCATAAAAAGCGGCATCAGCGTTATTGCAACGAGAAGTGTTACCGTAAGCTACGGATACTCGGCAGTTTCCTATAATTCCAACGGTGGCTCGCAGAACCTTCCTACCGACACTCAGACCTATTCAAGCGGAGATACCGTAACGGTTAAATTTGATTACGTTCCTTCGCTTTACGGATACACCTTCCTCGGTTGGTCTGCCGATAGATATGCTACCGAGCCTGCTTATACCGAAAACGGAACGAACACCTTCACAATAGGTTCAAGTGACGTTACTCTTTATGCTATCTGGAGAAGTGCCGCATGCGACCATAATTTCTCCGAAACCTCTCGCACCGATGCAACCTGTACCGTAGCCGGCGTTGTAATTAACACCTGCTCGGATTGCGGTGCCGAGGAAGAAACCGATATCCCCGAGCTCGGTCATAATTACGTAAGCGGCGTATGCTCGCGTTGCGGTGCAAGCGAGCCGCAAGTCGATATCTGGGACGGCACTGTAGATACCTCTTGGTATAACGGTAACGATACCGAGTTCACCCTTACCACGGCGGAAGAGCTTGCAGGTCTTGCACGGCTTGTAAACGGTGGCGACAATTTCTACGGAAAGACGATTTATCTCGGTTGTGACATCGACCTTGCAGGTCTTGAGTGGACACCTATCGGAAAGGGAACCGAACGTGGAAGTGATTATACCATTGAATCCCTGTATTTCTCGGGTGTATTTGACGGAAATTATTTTACGGTAAGCAATATTTCAATTACGCAAAACGACACGTCGTTTAGCGGCTTGTTCGGCGCATTGAAGAATGCAACGGTTGAATGCTTGGCTGTAGACGGAGTAAATATAAATCAAGTAACGGTCAATAGAAACAAATGCGGCGGTATTGCGGGAATTGCCGAAAATTCCACTATTCGTATATGCAGTGCCACCGACGTCACCCTTCGAGGATATGCAACAAACAACCCTGCAAGCTTTGGCGGTATTTTGGGTATTGCCGGCGGCTCTGTAGTTATTGAGAATTGCTTTGCCGAGGTAGATATTTCTGCCGGCGGACATTGCGGCGGCATTGTCGGCGGAGAGTATAGTTCGCCACTCAGTGTGAATAACTGCTATGCTGTCGGTACTATCGTGGAAACCGGTGAAAGTACAAACTCTAGCTGTGTTGCGGCAGGATTGGTAGCCTATATTCAGAATTCCTACTACGTTTCTATTTCCAACTGCTTCTTCTCCGGCTCGATAACAGGTAGCGATTCTGTATACCTTTATTCCGACGGTGCAAATGAATCTAATTGTTATCACAGTGACAATACAAGTGTTTCGAATTTCCAAAACAGGTCTTGGGTGGAATCCAACCTCGGCTGGGATTTTGACGCGGTTTGGGAATTCGGATTCGGCAGCGATTATCCCGTGCTTGTAGGCTTTGACGGCACAAGCAATCCCACCTGTAGCCATAGCTACACCGAAACCTCTCGCACCGATGCAACCTGTACCGCTGAAGGTATTATCGTTATTACCTGTACGGCTTGCGGTGATGAAAAGGAATCTTATATCCCCGAGCTCGGTCATAATTACGTAAGCGGCGTATGCTCGCGTTGCGGCGCAAGCGAGCCGCAAGCCGATATCTGGGACGGCTCGGTAGATACCTCTTGGTATAACGGTAGCTATACCGAGTTCACAATTACCACGGCAGAAGAGCTTGCAGGCCTTGCCGAGCTTGTAAATTCCGGAAACAGTATGTCGGGAAAGACAATTTATCTCGGCAACAGCATCGACCTTGCAGGTCTTGAATGGACTCCTATCGGTCAGAACTCCTATTTCAGCGGAGAATTCGACGGAAATTATCATATAATCTATAATTTGACCATAACGAGCCAAAAACGGTATGCCGGACTCTTTGGACAAACGTCAAACGCAACTGTTTCCAACGTCGGTCTTAAAAACGTGAATATTGACGTTTCCTATTCGGGAAATTGGACGGCAATAGGTGCTTTGGTTGGCTACCATTCAGGCGGTGTAACCTCTAATTGCTTTATGGAGGGTAGCGTTAAGGTATCCAATAACGACCAGATCCCCACGGGCGGCTTGATAGGTATTCTCGTATCGGGTGAGCTTTATAATTCTTATGCAATTTCTACCGTTTACGTTTCTTCCTCAAGGTATACCAGAGCAGGCGGCTTGATAGGTGCAACGGGATGGTATCATTCCGAAACCGTCAGAATAGAGAATTGCTTTGCTATTTCGAATGTCACCGCGGAGTCAAGCTATAACGCACAGGCAGGCGGCTTGATAGGTGATAATTATGCCACAAGCTGCACTATCGTCGGTTGCTTTACTGCCGGATGTAATCTTTCTGCGTCGGGTACCGGTGCAATTCTCGGTGATAATTTCGATGGCTCGGTAACTATGACCCGTTGCTACTATGCGGATTGCAACTCAAGCGATTCCCTCGGTGCTGATTCTACCGACCTTGAAAATCTTATGTCCGAGGATTGGCTAAAGAATAATCTCGAATTTGATTTTGAATCAGTATGGGAAATTGCGTCAGAAAATTATCCCACGCTCCGCGGCTTTGCGGACGGTGAGCTTGGTGACGTTCACAGTCACTCCTTCGTTGAAAGCTCTCGCACCGAAGCAACCTGTACCGTGGCAGGCGAGGTTGTATATACCTGCCGTTGCGGATTCTCGAAGAAAGAAATCATCGAGCCCCTCCAGCACAATTATCAGGTTGTATATACCTTGAATCCTACCTGCTCAACCGACGGTTATATTGATTTTGAGTGTCTGAACGAGAATTGCACGGCAACAAAACGTCAGGTTCTTGACAGACTCGGTCACGACTACGGCGATGATAACGTATGCGACCGTTGTTATCATACAATTGAAATTCACGATCACGATTACAGTATCGTCGTAATCCTTCCCACCTGTACCACAATGGGTTACACGGAGTATACCTGCTCTTGCGGTCACACGTACAGAGATGCATACCTTGAACCTACACGCCACGCGTGGGACGAAGGCGTAACTATTGATGCAACTTGTACGGTTGACGGCTCGATAACCTACACCTGTGAGGTCTGCTCGGCAACCAAAACCGCGGTAATTTATGCAGAGCATCAATGGAGCGAGTCTATCACGCTTGAGAAGACCTGCACTACAGACGGTTCAAAGGCTAAAGTCTGCACTGTTTGTGATGAGGTAGTAATTGAGGTAATCCCTGCCGGTCATAATTGGGATGAGGGTGTTCAAACGCTCGAACCCACTTGCAAAACCGAAGGTGCAAAGACCTCTACCTGCCTTGATTGCGGTGCGGTTGAGGAATTTGTGATTCCCGAGCTCGGCCACGAATACTATAACGGCGTATGTAAGCGTTGCGGCGAAAAGTTCATCAATGATATCACACCTTCCGAGCATCCTATTTACGGTATGTATTTCGAGATTGACGATATCCTTTCCGACTACGGTCCCAGCCTTATAGACGAATACGGCTTGATGCTTGACTATAACAGCGATGCAAACCTTGAAAAGGTTGCCGTATTCCTTACTCAGGATGGCACGATGTGGAGAAGATGTATAGCAGTTAAGGGAACTAACATCGAGTATGCAACCTACGTACCCTATCTTGCATATCAGTCGGATATAAAGTATACGGGTCTTAACCACGATTGGATAAATATTTTCAGACTCAGCGAAAACTCAAACGGTGTATGGTGCTATAACAACTATGCAACCATAGGAGTAAACCTTCAGGATGCTTACGGCAACCTTCTCCTTTCTCTCTACGATATAGGTCAGGCAGGAGCAGAAACAAGAATCTTCGATAATCTTGATGCTATGAAGGCTTGGCTTAACGGTGGATGCGAAGAGCATTTTGAAAGTGATTGGATAGTAGACGTAGAGCCTTCCTGCACTTCCGGCTCAAGACATAAGGAGTGTGCCGCGTGCGGTGAAATTCTCGAAACCGAAGAGCTTTCTCCTATCGCAGATCACGTCGAGGGCGAATGGATAGTAGATGCTGAACCCAGCGCAACACAAACAGGCTCAAGACATAAGGTGTGCGAGGTATGCTTAAATACCACCCAAACCGAGATTATTCCTATCCTTGCAAAGCTCGTGATAGAAAGCGTTGAGGTTAAAGCGGGAAGCACCGTCAGAGTAACTGTTGATATTCATAATAACCCCGGTATTATAGGTGCAGTGCTCACTCTTAACTATGACTCCGCGCTTACTCTTATAAGTGCAGAAGCAGGCAGTGCTTGGAGCTCACTTTACCTCACGATGCCTTCGAATTTTGAATCTCCCTGCAATTTCGTTTGGGACGGTGTAAGTAATGCCGATTATAATAACGGTTCAATTATCGTGCTTACTTTCGCAGTACCCGAATACGCAGAAATCGGCTCGGTTTATAACATCAGCGCAACCTATACCACCGGAAATATGATAGATGCAAACCTTGAATCGGTTGACCTCGATATCGAAGACGGCTCGATAACCGTAATAAATGCTGTCGGCGATGTAAACGATGACGGTATTGTAGACGTTGCAGACGTAATTACCCTAAGACGTTACCTCTCGGGCGGATACGGAGTCGAGATTGACAAGTCAAGCGCGGATATGAACAACGATGGCGAAATTAACGTAACAGACGTTGTTCTCCTTCGCAGATACTTGGTTCGTTGAGCATCAGGGCAAAATTCAATTTTCAATAATCAAATTTTAAAATACAATTTCATTGTATAAAAAAGAGGGCAGCTCAAGTTCAAAAAACTTGAGCTGCCCTCATTTGTATAAGAGTAAGCTTTTTCTATTCTATTTCAGTCATTTGCGTTTGCGCCCAAATGCGCCAGCTCCTAAAGTATAACAAAACAAACATTGTATACCGTCACGGACGCGAAATATTGTGAATAATTAAGGTCTAAACGTAAAGGTCGACCTCAATATTGAGCTTGCCCTTTTTGCTTGTTGAGGAGTAACCGCGATAAATCATCCTGCCCTTTGTGCGAACGCTGATGACCTCACCGTGCTTTGGGATATAGGAATTGTTTTCGCAAAGTCTACCGTCAACGAAAACGAGCTTTTTTCGGAAATAGCCGAGTGACTCTTCGCGCGAGAGTGAGAAAACCTTTGCCACAACGGCATCAATTCGCTCGCCGACCGCCTGAATACGCACGCGCTCTGTCCTGTAAAGCTCACCTTCGGGAAGGGAATCGACCTTCGAAAGTTTGACGTCTGTATGACGGACGCGCAAAAGGCTTTCAATAATGAAATCGGCAATATCCTCTTTTGCAAAAAGATAAGCGACGTTGTTAATTATCGGTATGTCACCGAGGCGCGAGCGCTCAATTCCGAGATTGAGAAGCGCACCGAGAAAGTCGCGGTGAGTGAGCTTCTCCGAAAACTTCGGAGCGATAGGCTCAATTTTGACCGTCGTGATAGGGAAGGGCTCGGAGTAACCAAGCTCCTCTTCGTCACCAAAGCGTATAATCACGCGTTCCGCGCCCTCACAGCCGCCAAAGGCGGTGTATTTCACCGAAGAATTTTCGCGCAAAAACTCGGAAAAAACCGACTGCTCGTTAAGACCGAGAAACTCCGTAAATAAGAAGTACCCGCCCTCGTATGACTTTTTGGAAAGCTCCGAAAAACGCTTTTTTAAAAGCAGAATGTCATCCATTACAGAATATTAAACCATCATATCCACAGGATACATAATCTTGAGCTGGTTGATTTTCGACTCGTAAGCCTTCTGGCGCTTTTCGTTGAGAAGCATTCCACTGAGTTCCTCGCGTACCTCGGAGTATGCAATCTTCTTTGGCTCCGATTTTGAATTGAGCCTGATAATGTGATAGCCGAATTGAGTCTTAACGGGAGCCTTACTTATCTCGCCCACCGACATCTCAAATACGGCCGTATCGAATTCGGGAACCATCTGTCCTCTGCCAAAATCACCGAGTGAGCCGCCCTGCGCCTTTGACGGGCAGGTGGAATGTGCCGCAGCCGCATCCTCGAATGAAATCTCGCCTGCGTTTATTTTTGCAAGAATCTCGTTTGCCTCGTCCTCGGTCGCCACGAGAATGTGAGATGCGTTAACGCTCTCGCCCTGCATAAGCTTGTCACCGTTCTCGTCGTAATATTTGCGAATCTCCTCTTCGGTAACGTTTGCCGAGCTTATCGCCTTCTCTGCCGCATAATTCACAAGAAGGGTTTCCTTGAGCTTTGCAAGCTCTGCTCTGAAGGATGCTTCAGCCTCGTAAAGGTTTCTCTGCGCGTCAAGAAGAAGGAGCTTGTTATCTACAAGCTGCTTGAGAATCGCGCGGCGTCCTTCGGGGGTGTTGTAGCCCGCGCCTCTCTGTCCGAGCTTCATAATGAATTCGTCTACCTCTGCTTCGGTAACCACGGTAGTGCCTACCCGTGCTAAAATTTTCTCTGCCATTTTTATATTTCTCCTTTGATTTTGTAAACTTTGATTTGCTGTTTTAATGTTCTTTTGGAACCCAAAAGAACCAAAAATCTTATAAAAAGTGCGAACACATCGACATAGTGATGCTTTGTATATTAAGACTCCGCAACTCCGTTGCTCCGCGGTGATTTTTTGAAATTGCGTATTCAAATCATCTCACACTCGAC
>CAYRJG010000005.1:0-30662 GCA_964424525.1 uncultured Ruminococcus sp. | reverse complement strand
ACGAGTTGTATAACATTATCCTTAACAACGGAGAAGATTTATTACAACCTGAACGCAGATTTGACCAAAGTATTTACTTTACAATGAAACGAAACGGATAAAAGAACAAAAAGCAGGGCTGACAACTCAACCCTGCTTTTATTTATTTGAAGTCAAACCCGTAAACTTTCTTTCTCGGATTTTCGCACTCTCTATGAATATTATCCGCATTTTCAAAGTACTCTGTTATTTTTAAGGGGATGTAAATTTGGTATTCCCACTCCGGTTGAGAATTTAACCTCCGTAAGACTTGTACAATTCGAAAAGGCACTCTCGCCTATCTTGGTTATTCTCTCGGAAAGAGTGATTTTACGAATAGAGTTACCCTCAAACGCATTTGCGGAAATCTCGGTTACCGGCTTTCCGTTATAAAGATATGGAATGAGCACCTGCGATTCATTTCCCGTATATGCGGATATTGCATAGCTACCGCCATCAAGCTCGGTAAATTCCATACCCGAAAGAGTTTCGACGGTAAAGCCGAGATAAAGCTCTATATCCTCGCACTCGGTAATTTGAGTTGTGGAATCGGTATATCCCGAATCGGTATACCAGCCGATAAAATAACTGTCCGCCTTTTCTGTACTCGGAAGGGTGATTGGCAGGTCAAGTACCGTGAAGGATGTGGGCACATCGTATTCAGGCGTGCCGCCGTTTCGTTGCCAATAAAGCTCTACTATCTCCTCATCGGAATAGAGTCGCTTTTCGGCTTTTTGCTTTGAATCCATGGTGTCTCCTTTTCGGCATTTTTTATTCTCCTATTACTAATGACGGAAGAATAAGCCAAATCTTTCACCAATTTATAAAAATTTTTGATATTTTTCTTTTATTTAAGCCGAAAATTTCAAATTATATCTATCTGACAGGCGCGCATAGCCGAAAGCGCCCTCTCGTGGCTCTCGCGACTGACACCGGCTGAAAGAGATGCGTGAACCGAAACGTCACATTCCGGAAGAGCCGCCTTTACTATAAACGCATTTGAGATAACGCATATATCGGTGCAAAGACCTGCAAGCTCAACGCTCTCTATCCTCTCGGCAGAGTCGAGGCTCAAAAGAAGGGGGATAAGCTCGGTCGAGCCGAAAGTTTCCTTATTAATTATAATAGCATCCTCGGGTATGGCAATTTTTTCGCTTATCTGCCAGCCATCCTCTCCCTCAATGCAGTGCGGCACGGGAAGGCGCTTACCTTCTCTTGTTTGCATATAATCAGCCTTATGGGTATCACGGGTGAAAATGCAGATTCCCGAAAACTCGGATATATATTTTGCAAGCGGTTCTACTATCGCCACAGCATCGGGTGAGCCGAGTGCACCATCTATAAAATCATTCTGCATATCAACTACGATAAGTATTTTCATTTTTTTCCACCTCTTTTTGAGTATTGTATTGAATACTATTTTAGCACAAAATAACCCTATTTGCAACTACCGTCATTACAAATGCCGTTTTTCTGTGCATCTTGCACAAGTAATTCGTCACTTAACGGGTGATTTTTTGGAATGCAATCATACTTACAAATCCGAAAATTTATGTTAGAATAGATTTGCCGAGGTAAGGTAGCAGAAAACTCCGAAAGCCTTAGCGAATTACACGGGTAGGACAATTCGACGGTCGACAGTCGAATTTTTCGGCTCAAAAGAAAGGAGCTCGGTGAAAAATGAGCAAACGGAAAATTCAATACAAAACCGAATACCCTCATCTTCTTTATACCCATTTTGTCACTTGTGAAGATACAAAAGGTCCGCCGAGCTTTTCGAAATTCGCACGAAGTATAGGTGCAACGCTCGATGATATTGAGAGATTCAGAAAGCACAAGGTTTTTGATGAGGCATACCGCGAATGCAACGAAATCAGAAGGGATTACCTTATAGACAATGCGCTGACGCGGCGGTATGACCCATCATTTACCAAATATCTTTTATCTATCGAATATCCCGAAGAATCAACCGATTCAAGCGAAGGACTTTGCGTAAGGCTTGAGGTAGTGGAGGACAAGACGGATGAAGCTTAATCTTTCGGTTACGAAAAAGCAAAAGAGATTCATTGATGCAGTAGAGTCCGAGGTGCTTTTCGGAGGTGCGGCAGGCGGCGGAAAATCCTATGGGCAGATGGTGGACGCACTTTTATTTGCCCTGAAATACCCCGGCTCAAAGCAGCTTGTTCTGCGACGCACATACTCCGAGCTTGATAAGTCACTCATAAGAACCTCGCTTGCGCTTTTTCCGAGGGAGATTTACTCCTTCAACGCATCCTGCCACCTCGGCAAATTCAAGAACGGCTCCTGCATAGATTTCGGCTACTGTGCAACCGAGAATGACGTTTATCAATACCAAAGTGCCGAATATGACGTTATCCGCTTTGATGAGCTTACGCACTTTACCGAGGCGCAATACGTTTATCTCATATCGCGAGTGAGAGGAGCAAACGATTTTCCAAAGCAGATAAAGTCATCAACAAACCCCGGTGGCATCGGTCACAGTTGGGTAAAGGCGAGATTTATTGACAGGGGTGAGTTTGGCGTTGGTTTTGTCGGTGAGGACGGAATGACGAGAATTTTCATTCCCTCGCTTCTTGATGACAACAAATTTCTCTGCAAAGGCGACCCGAATTACAGGCAAAGGCTCCTTGCCCTGCCCGAAAGAGAAAAGCGCGCGCTTCTCTACGGAGATTGGAACATTTTTGAGGGGCAGTATTTCGATGAATTTTCAAGAGAACTTCACACGGTCACCCCCTTTGAGATACCAAACGCCTGGAGAAAGTACCGCACGATAGACTACGGACTTGACCGCCTTGCCTGCCTTTGGATAGCAATAAGCCCCGAAGGGCGCTCCTACGTTTACAGAGAATACTGCGAGTCAAACCTCACCATAAGCGCGGCGGCAAAGGCTATCCTTGAAAGAACGCCCTCAAACGAGGATATTTACGCAACTCTTGCACCGCCAGACCTCTTCGGAAGAACGCAGGAAACGGGCAGGTCAAAGGCTTCGCTTTTCTCCGAGTACGGAATCAACTTTACAAAGACCTCAAACGAGCGAGAGGCAGGCTGGCTTTCATTAAAGGAGCTTTTGAAGACGGACGCCGAGGGTGAAGCAAAGCTTCGGATATTCTCTCATTGCACCGAGCTTATCAAGTGCCTCCCTGCTCTTACGGTTGATAAAATACACACGAGTGACTGTGCAACCGAGCCACACGAAATTACGCACGCCCCCGATGCTTTGCGCGGATTTGCGATATTCTATGCGCGACCTTCCGAGCCGCCGAAGACATCAGCGAGTGCGAGCTGGACTCGCGATATGTGGGAGGACTACGAACAAGCAGGAGAAGAGGCTCGAAAATATTTAAAACGCAAATACGGAGAACCAATGTGAAAACATCTAATTTATCGTCATCCGAGAGGCTGACACTTTTCGGTGACTTATACGAAGACGCACAGCGCGCTTATTCCGATGTGCTTGACTCCTTTGACAGACACCTTGCACAATATCGCGGCTCTGACGAGATTGACGGCTCATCCGAGCGCGCTCTGACGGTGAGAAACATCACCTACGAAATGATAGAAAGCGAAATATCGTCGGATATTCCGCGACCAAAGGTTGACGCCGCCTATTACAGCGAGCGTCGCGAAAGAAACGCAAAGAATATCGAAAGGCTCCTATCCTCTCTGCGAGATAAGCTTCCTTATGAAAGAATGAACGACCTTGACGAGAGATACACCTATATTTACGGTGCCAGCGTATGGTATGCCGAGTGGGATAATTCGGCAAAGCTCGGGCGCGAGGTCGGTGGGGTGCGACTTTACTGTCTTGCACCGAGAAATTTCATACCGCAACCGGGAATTACCGAAATTGAGGATATGGAATACTGCTTTATCCGCCACACCACGACGGGTGCGGAGCTTTTATCGAAATATTCGATAAGCGAGAAGGATCTCTCTTCTGCCGAGTGCAACGAGGAAGGAGAGGGGGACGAGTACGGAACGTATACCGTGACGAGTGCCTTCTACAAGGACGAGATGGGCGAGATAGGAAGATTTATCTTTTCGGGCGAGCTTATTCTTATGGATATGCCGCGCGCTTACTGCCGAAAGGTGAATGTATGCGAGGTCTGCGGTGAAAACGAAGAATTTTGCCGTTGCAAAAAGAAAAAGATACGTACCCGTGACGAGATTTACGAAAAAATAACCAAGAGAATGACTCTATCGGACGGATACGTTATTCCCGCAGAATCCCCGATATTCTCGGGGGGCATTCCGAGCGAGGAAGGCGGAGTATATCCTATGCGCGATACAAAAATACACTACTACACACCGCGCTCCTTCCCTATCGTTATAAGAAGAAACGTTTCTCTTGACGGAAGCCTTACGGGGCAATCCGACTGTGAGTACATACGCCCGGGACAGCAGGCTATCAACAAGATAGAATCGAGAATTCTAATGAAGCTTCTGCGCGCAGGAATAACCCCGATAGTGCCCGAGGATGCAACCGTTTCGGTAAACAACTCGGTATTCGGTCAGGTTATAAGAATGAAGCCGGGAGAAAGTGCGACACAGTACGGAAAAGTTGACACGACCCCCGACATATCCCAGGATATTGCCGAGGCGGAAAGACTCTACCTTCAATCAAAGCGCATACTCGGAATATCCGACGCGCTCCAAGGACTTGACACGGCGACAAACGAATCCGGATACTCACGCCAGCTCAAGATATCCCAGGCAACGGGAAGACTTGAATCAAAGAGAAAGATGAAGCATACGGCGTATGCCGACCTTGACAGAATAATCTTTGAACTCTATCTTGCCTTTGCAGACGAGCCGCGCTCGCTTGTTTACAAGGACGCCTACGGAAGAATACATAACGCAGAATTCTGCCGCTACGATTTTATAGAGCTTGACAGGTCAACGGGAGAGCTTTATTACGATGACTCCTACCTTTTCTCGGTAGACCTGAACGGTGGCGCGGAATATCAGCGTGAGGCTCTTTGGGAGAGAAATCTCGAAAACCTCAAGGCGGGAACTCTCGGCTCACCCGAAAGCCCTGCAACGCTTTTGCGTTATTGGCAGGCACAGGAGAGAGCGCACTATCCCCACGCAAGAGAAAACGTAGAATACTTTTCTATGATGATTGAGGAAGAAGGGGGCGGTATAATTGGCTAAAGGAAGCCTTGAAGAATTTATAAGAAATTATATAAGCAACGGTATAGTATCGGGTGAAATCAAAAGCATCGGTGACTTTATGAAAGAGAGCGAGGGAGAGGAAATCTCGCATTCGCAGGACTACATAAAAGCGGACACACATGCAAGGCTTTCGCGAGGGGGTTACGGTATTCTGAATGAAAAATTATTCGACCGAGGACTTTTAAACAGCGGATACAGAGATTATCTTGATACCATCTCGGCAAAGCTGGGTGCTGGCGCGCGAGCCGATTTTTTATCAAAGCAAAAAACCAAAGCGCAGGATACACGCGTTTCCGATTATGCCGATTACCTGAAAAAGTACGAGGCATTGGGTGAAAAAGAATACAATGCCAAGATAAAGGCGGAAGCAGCAGAGGCAGAGGCAAAAGCCAAGGCGGAAGCCAAAGAAAAAGCCGAAGCCGAGGCAAAAGCCAAAGCCGAGGCAGAAGCAAAGGCAAAAGCCGAAGCCGAAGAAAAAAAGAAAAAGGAAGCCGAGGCGGCAGCGGCGGAAAAGGCGGCGGCAGCTTATAAGAAATCGGTTCAAAAGGCAACCGACAAGATAATCAGCTCGGAAACGATAAACTATGATGCCGCATACAAGATTGCCATTGATTGCGGTCTTACCGATGAGGATGCCAAAAAGGTTGCAACCGAAGCAAGTGCCACAGCACGCGAGAATCTCAAAAAGGAAATTGCCGAGCGCATAATCTCTAAAACCATGACGAAAAATGCCGCCTATTCCTATGCTATAAAGATGGGGCTCACGGAAGAGGAGGCAGAGGAGCTCGGCAACCTTGCAAAAGAGGCTAACCAAACCGTACCGTCCGACACATCAGACAGCTATCTCGATTATCTTCGCGAGCTGGATGAGAAAAAAAGACAAGAAAAATAACAAAGGAGAACTAACGAAATGAAGGAAAAGAACACCCCCGGTGTATACGCAAATTACGATTACACAACAAAGGCGCCGAACAGCAAAAAGTCTTCGACCAAGTCGGTTGTAAGAAGCGGTGCGGATCTTCGCACAGGTAAAAAGAAATGAACGAAGATATAATTCAGGGCACACCTGATGAGGTAACCGAAACAAGAGCCACCTCGCAGGATACAGGCATAAGCGAAGGCGGTGAGGATTTATCCGCGCCTTACGGTGAGAAGGAAGGCGAGGACGCGCCTTATATAGAATCCTTCCCAAATGATGAGTCCGAGGATACTGCTTGCGAGCCCGAAGAAGACAGAAGCGAATACTATGCAGAGCTTCTCGAAGAGGACCTTGCCGAGATAAAGCGCGAGTTTCCCGAGCTGCCCGAAAATCTCTCTATTACCGACATCAAGGACCCTTTGAGATTCGGTGCGCTTCGCGATCTCGGACTCACTCCGACAGAGGCGTATCTTGCAGTTGGCGGCAGAGCACACGTCCGGGATAACAGAGCGCATCTCACCGCAACCGTTCCGCGCACCGCGCAAAGCAGAACAGCGGATATTCCCCGTTCGGAATTGAAAATTGCCCGTACTGTATTTTCGGATATGAGCGAGGCGGAGCTTGAGAAGCTTTACAGACGCGTCTTGAGCTGAAAACTAAACTTTACACCAAAAGAAAGGAATTTTATAACAAAATGTTTAAGTATTTAAGAACAATGAATAACGGCAGTGCATCTCCCGAAATTCTTGAAATCAAAACAAGCAACGCAAACACCTTCCGCGAAGGCAGTATATGCACTACAAGCGAGTACGGTTTTTTGGAAAACACCCTAACGGAGGGAGCGCCTAAATATCTCGTACTTGAGAATAAAACCGCAAGCGACGGCAAGGTAAAAATTCGCTGTATGAAAATTTTGCCCGGTATGCTTTTTGAAGCAGACGGCGGATCAAATCCCGATAATTTTAATATCGGTATGCGCGGATGTATTTCACAAGATTCTCTTAAGCAAAACGCCTTATTTTGCGAGAGTGGCACAGATCTTGAAATAATCGCCTATCCCGTTTGTGACAACGTTGACAAGCTAATCGTAACAGTTCTTTAATTTGAAAGGAGAAAACAATGATAATTTATTCTAAATCATCCGGTCTTGCCAATTCCGCAATCGGCAAATTGGAAAACCCCATTAAAATGATAATCGAGCACGAGAGCGATCTTATCTGCAAAAAGGGCAACCTCTACGATAAAATATTCAACGTAGAAAAGAGCAACCGCTACGGCGAAACCATAGTCGTTCAGAACGAGTTTGATATGTTCCAGGCGGCGAGCGAGGGTTCGGGTGCCGAGATTGACGGTATGCAGGATATTAACTCAAAATTTATCGAGCATATTCAGTTTATGAAGGAATTCGTGATAAGCGCGGAAATGGTAGAAGACGCGCAGGGCGGTATTGCAACCGAGGCAAAGCGCAGAGCCGAGAATTTTACCCGTGCATACTACAAGACCATAAACAAGCTGTGCACTCTTGCGCTCGCTTCGGCTCACGAAGAATCCATGAACTACGCAAGAGCAAACGTAGACCTTACCACGGCAGACGGTTGCGCGCTTTTTTCGGCTAACCATGCTTACGGAAAGAACAACGCCCGTCAAAGTAACTATTTCTATGGTGACATCTGCTATGCAAAAGACTCTTCCGGCACCAGAGTGCCCAGCACAGAGGCGTTTGAGGAAGCGCTCTTTGAGCTTGCGCTCAAGCTGCGCAATATGAAGGATGAAAACGGCGAGCCTCTCGGCTACACCGCAGACACCATTATCCTTCCCGGCAACCGCCCGACTCTTGAAATGATTGCAAAGAAGGTTTGCGGAACGTTCAACCGGACCGGCTCAAACTATAACGACATCAACCTCAACTACGGCAATTGGAATATTATAGTTCTTCCCTATTGGATTACATACGAAGACAGATTTTTCATAATGTCAAGCGAGGCAAACAAGAGCCTTGCGGGCAATATGCTCTTCAACCGCGTTCCCCTCTCAATAACCAACTGGGTCGATAACCATACCGGCAACTATATCTGGAACGGCAGATGCCGCTTCGGTATCGGATTCGGCTCCTACAAGCACATAATTTGCGCGGTTGACAACGAATACGGTGTCGATAACGCAACAAAGCTCTGATAAACGGCTTTTTAAAAAAGTTCCGCAGTCTGTTAAGGATTTTTGAAAAAACATTTAGCGAGCTTCGATGGTTCCTATCATAACAGCACTGCGACCCGGGAGCCGCCTTCCGACAAAAGGAAGCGGCTCCCCTTTTTGAAAAAGAAAGGAGAAACAGCTCAAAATGACTTTAAACGATATCAAAAATGAGGTTGCAACCCTTGGATTTGAGGACGAAATAACCGACACATCACATCTTTTATATTCGGTAAGACGCGCGCTTTCGGTAATTTTTGCAGAGCGCAGCGTTCATTCCGAAATTAAGCTCTACAAGAGTCTTCCGCAGATAAAGCGAGCGCAAAAAAGGATAGTACACGCCCCCGGTGCAACCGAGGAGGTATACGCCGAGCAGGGTGCATATTCCTTTTACGTTTGCGGTACAGGCTCGTTTACCCTCTCGGATGAAAGCGGAGATAAGACCTATACCTTCCGCGGCTCTGCCGAACGCTTTTCGGGTTTCATAAAAGGCAGCGGCGTATTCCGTTTTTTCGGAGAATATTGCTTTTCGGTCTACACCTTCTTCCTTTTTCCGGGATTTATTACCGAGAGTGTATCGGATATTCCCACTTACTCCGGCAGAGAGGAATACGACCTTACGAAAATTCTTCCCGATTATTTCTCGGCTCTCGGTCTTCCGACCGACTCGCGCGGAGAGAAAATCCGCGGTACGCAAATATGCTCCGGAATTCTCACTATCCCCTCCGATTACGAGGGCGAGATAATTCTCGACTACAAGAGATGCCCGCCCACGGTATCGCTTGACGAACCGGATTCGGAGTTAGACCTTCCGCGCGATATTCTTCATCTTTTGCCACTTCTGGTTGCCTCTTATATATGGCTTGATGACGATTCCGAGAAGGCCTACTACTATATGTCACTTTATCGCGAGGGAATAGCAGCGGTGAAGCAGGGCGGCTCAAACTGCAAAAGCGAGCGCGTTATTGACACGTCGGGGTGGTCAACGTGAGTATTAAAAGCGCAAAAAGGAATACCGATTATCAATACACCGTAAGCTATTCCGATATGGGCGGTGTTAATTTTACACAAGGAAGCACCGTTGACAGGCGGCACTTTGCCTACCTTGAAAATATGTATAGAGATTACGGGGACGGTGCTGTGCTCGAAAGCATTCCCGGATTTCGCAGGATAGCAATAACCGGTGAAATGATACATTCGCTTTTTCATCAAAAAGCAAAGGGCGGCGCGGATTACGTTATAATCCACGCAGGAAAGTCGCTTTACCGTTTTTCGGTAAATTCAAGAGATTCCATATCGGGACTTACTCCGATAGCAACGGTGAAGGATGCCAAAAGCTCCGCCTTCTCCGTTGGCGAGAGCATTTATATTCTTGACGGTGAAAAGATAACCGTAATAGACGGATACGGCAGAGTCGGAACCCTTGGAGATGACAGCAACCCCGCATTCGTGCCTACGACCTACGTAAACGGCAGACCGCATCAGGCTATGAATCTCTTGAGTGACGAATTTTGCGAATCCTTCCTCGTAGGATGCGGAGATGAGATATGCTACGGAACGAAGGCGGTCAGATATCTTATTACCGACACGGAAAATAGGCTTTGCTCTGCCGTGGGCATTAATTCATCACACACGGGTGGAATCGTGCAGATTCCGTCATACATAGACATCGGTGGAGAAAAATATCGAGTTACCGAGATTGGCGACTGCGCTTTTGCATACAAAAATAATATAAACGCAGTTCTTATATCCGAGGGAATACTGAAAATCGGAAGGGCGGCTTTTTATGGCTGTACTGCGCTTACCGACGTGCAAACTCCCTCCACACTTGTCGAAATTGATGACGAGGCCTTCCGCGGATGCTCTGCCCTCTCAACCTTCTATCTTTCGGGCGGAGTGAGGCGGATCGGTGGAGATGCCTTCACCTATTGCGATGCTCTGAAAACGATAAAATACGCTTCATCGACAACGAATTTTGCAAAAATCGAGGGTACAAGTGCACTGTCATCAAAAGGCGTCGAGCCTCAAACGAAAAGCGAGGTAACCAAGATTCGAATCCCGATTTACACGCCTGCGGCAAAAATAACTCAAGTTACCGTTGACGGAGTTGTTCGAAGCACTTATTCCACCGAGCGTACAGACGGATTATATACTGCAATAATACTTACAGGTGACGGTATAGGCTGCTTTGACGGAATAAGAGTTGAAATACACGGCACAATAGACGAAGAGTTCGTGCAGTTTTCAAGTGAGAACATGGGACTTATTTCTCCGACCTATTCAGGCAACGGAAGAGATGCAATATACGGATGCACGGTTTGCGAATGCTTTGACGGAAGAATATTCCTATCGGGAAATCCCGACCTGCCGAATACCGTAATATACTCCGAAAAAGATGACACGGGTATTGCCTCACCCTATTATTTCGGAATTTACAATTACTTTAACGACGGAATAAGCTCGCATCCTGTAAAATCAATGCTTAACGTTGGAGATTCACTTGCGGTGTTCAAAGCGGAGGATGACGGTTCCGGAGCGATTTTCTATCACACGGCGGCAAGCAGCGGGGTCGATATTCTTCCGAGAATATACCCGACAACCTACGTGCATAACGGAACAGGTGCGAGGGGTGAGTCGATATCCTTCTATGATGACCCTATCTTCATATCAAAGGAAGGCGTGATGTCACTTGCCAGCCGTGCGATAAATCTTGAAAGAAGCATAGTTTGCCGTTCTCGAAACGTAAACGCGCGCTTATGCAAAGAAGATCTCGACTCGGCATCACTCGCAATATGGCGCGGATATCTTTGCGTTTTGCTCGGTGAGCATATATATCTTGCAGACTCTCGCAAAACCGTGCGTGATGAAACGGGCGAAATTGGATACGAGTGGTACTATCTTTCGGAAATAGGCACTTACACGCAGGATAGCAGAGTATTCAGATACTCCTCAAAAATCACCAAAGCAGGATATGAAGTGCACGAAAACGAGGACGGTCGAGTACCTGCCGATGCCGCGATAAATATTGACACGGGTACGAGCACGGGATATATTTACTACGTCGTTGAGGGTGGCAAAAAGTATGAGGTTTATCCCACGCTTGAATCCCGAGGCGGAATTTTCAATCCTGCAACAACCCTTTTATCTATTGACGAGGAGCTTTTATTCTTCGGATGCTCAAACGGTGACGTTTGCATCTTTAACAACGACAAGCGTGGCGTAGCACCGCCAAGCCTCACAAATGACCCCGATTTTGACTACGAGGATTACGAAAAGGTATACGGAGATAAAATTCATCCCTATTACTACGATTTCAACACACACGCGGCAAAATACAGAATAAAAACTCCGATAGATAACTGCGACATACCGAATATGACCAAGAGCACCGTTAAGCACTCTCTTACGGTAAAGTGCAGAATAGGCGGTGTTGGCGGTGGACTTAACCTTGAGGTCGGAACCGACAGAACGGGATACCGCGAGCAGGCGTTCATTCCCAATGCGGTAATAGATTTTTCGGATATCGACTTTTCATCTATGGCTCTCACGGGATACGGAGATATTACCCTACCGATAGCCGAGCGCGAAAAGGGATGGATAGAAAAGCAGATAACGCTCTCGCTTGACGGTTATATGACACCCTTTACACTTCACTCGCTTTCCTATCGCTTCAAGATAAAGGGCAGAGTAAAGGCAGAAAGATAACCAAAAATGAAAAAACGAAAGGAATAAATTACTTAAATGAAAACCAAAAAGATAACCGATGCTGAAATGACTCCCCTGAGAATAGCATCCCTTCCGACAAGACCTACCGCACAAAGCTCCTTTGGCGGCGGCGGATATTCTTCCTCCGAGCTTAAAGCGGCATTTGATAAGCTGCCGGAGCTGATAGCAGCAAGGCTGAATACGCTTATCGATGATATAAATGACGGCTCTCTCACAAGTGCTCTTCCGACAGGACTCACTTCCCCCAAAACACTCGGTGATTTTTTCCTTGCTATGAGCACCCAGACTCTTGCCGACCTTATCTTAATAGATGGCATAAGCCTTCGAGAAATACTGGAAAATATGCAGGAAGAAATCGATTCTCTTAAAAATTAACGCAACACGGGGTAAAGCTTAACCAAAAAAAATTCAAAAGTGCCCCACTCTGCCCCGGTGGGGCGGAAAGGAAAATATGAAAAGGATATTATTCACAATACTGCTTTCGCTTTCGTTAATCTTCGTCTTTTTCTCTATCGGAGCATCTGCCGCAGGCAGTGAGATAAAGGATACTCCCGAGGAGCTATCCGATACGCAAGAGTTGATTACTCACGCAGAACAAGCCGACTTGCAAATGCCCTGCGAAGAAGCCGAAAAAAGCGTAGACAAACAAGCGAGCGCGGATACAAGCTCGGAGGACATCTCTAAAATTTACGAGCTTATACTTACCCACATATCGGGGATCGTTTCGGTATTGACTCTTGCTCTATCCGTAATACTTACCAATCTTTACAAGAAAAAGCTTATGCCGACACTCGGCGGTGCGCTCGGAAACATTGGCGACTCTGTCAAAAGCTTTGGCGAGCGAGCCGAGGTAAGCCTTGCCACAACCGAGGAAGTGGCTCGCAGAATAGGCGTAAGAATCGAGGATATGGACGGAGTTATCGAAAGCTTTAACGCAACGCTTTCACGAATGGAAAAGCGCATGTGCGAGCTTGAGGAGCACAAGCAACACGGTGAGAGCATAAAAATTATGATGCGAACCGAGGTCGAGGAGCTTTCGAGGATATTCTCGGCAAGCGACCTCTCCGAGATAAACAGAAAAACAGTAGAGGAAAAACTGACGGTTATCAAATCGCATCTTGAATAAGCCCAAAGCGCAGATACCTGTGCGAGTCCAAAGACTGCTGTGAATCCCTGAAGATTCATACCAAATCGCAAAAAATAAAGCGAGGATGCCGTAAAACGGTCATCCTCGCCCCCAGACATCAAAAATTTATTGACAATACGCGCACGTTATGATAAAATTTTAGGGTAGATATTTTTAGTAATGGAGGGCGATTTTTTTGAAATATGACAGCCAAAGCGGCATCATCACAATAAGTGCGCGCGAGTTTGTTTCAACCGCAAGGCGCGGAATCGCATCCTCTCTTCCACAAAACGAAGCCGAGCCTATAATCAATAATGCACCGCGCAAATCAAAAGTGGAACTTACTCTTTCCTTCGAAGCGGGCGGCATCAGCTTTTTGCTTATCGCTTCTGCCGATATGGCAAAGGATGGCAGCGTAGCTCTCACCGTGCCTACCGATTCTTCCCCGAAAAGACCTAGGCGCGAAATAGTGGCTCAAGCAAGGGGCGAAGGATTCATTTGCGCCTTGGCGCTTGCGGAGCGTGAGAAGCTTTCGAGCGTTGAGATAAGATTTTTATATACAAATCATGACACGGGTGAGGGAAACGAGGTTTGCGAGCGTGTTTCCGTAAAGAAGCTCAATTCCTTTTTTGAAAAGTGCCTTATCTCGGTTTCGGTATATGCCGAGCCCGAAATTGAAAGGGTAACGAAAAGGCTTCCTTCAATGAAGAAAGTTAAATTTCCTTATGGCAAGCCACGCTCGGGTCAGAACGAAATGATACGCGCGGTATACAAAAACATCGCACGGGGTGGCACTCTTTTCACACAAGCTCCAACGGGAACGGGAAAAACCGTTTCTGTGCTTTTCCCTGCCGTGCGCGCACTCGGCGGCGAGATGTGCGAAAAGGTATTCTATTTTACTCCGAAAACAACAACCGCCACCGCGGCACGCGACTGTATACTCGACCTATGCAAGTCGGGGGCGGATATACGCGCCTGTATTATTTCCGCAAAGGAGCGCGCCTGCAAGAACAAGCTTATCTGCCGCGAGGACAGAGATAAGTGCGAGAACACGAAGAAAAACAAGCTTTCGGATGCAACTCTTGCACTTTACAAGAAAAACATCAGCGTTGCAACGATTGATGAAATAGGAGAGGTTGCGCGCGAATACAGAATTTGCCCATACGAGCTTTCTCTCTCCTATTCCGAGCTTTGCGATATAATAATTTGCGACCTTAACTATCTTTTTGACAACGAGGTATACATTCGTCGTTTTTTTGACAACCCGGGCAATTACGCTTTTTTAATAGACGAGGCACACAACCTTGCCGACAGGGCGCGGGATATGTATTCGGCAGAGATAACCGAGGAAGATATAGTTTCGCCCGCAATAGACGATATATTCGGAGAGCATTCGGCTATAAAAGAAGCTGCACGGGGTGCGACTGATAGCTTTTACGAGTATCTCACACCCTACATCAAAGAGGAGCTTATAAGAGGCGAAGACGGTCAACTTGTGGGAGCCGTTCATCTATCCGAGGTGCCGACTCCTTTATACGACCTTTTCGATGCCCTTCTTATGAAGTGCGAGGACGAGATATACAAAAACTATTCAGCGGATGATAATGAGAAAAAAGCGCGTGAACGCGCGCTTTTCGACTATTACTACAAAATAAAAAAATTTCGCACGTGTATGGGTGAATTCGATAATTCATACGAATTTTTCATATTCAGCGAGGGCAACAAGTTAAGAGTTAAATGTTACCTGCTCGACCCTGCAAAGCAGATTTCAAGGCGGCTTGAGCGCGGCAGAAGCGCGACCTTTTTTTCGGGAACGCTCTCGCCTATGTATTACTACAAAGCAGTTCTGGGCGGTGACGGCTCATCCGATACGCTTGCGGTTGAATCTCCTTTTGAATCAAGCCAGCTTTCGGTGTCGATAATGGATAAGATAAGCACGCGCCTATCCGAGCGTGAGGAAACGCTTCTTGCGGTATGCCGCGTTATTGCGGCAACCGTTTCGGCAAAGCGCGGAAATTATATGATATTCACCCCCTCGTTTGCCTACGCGGAGTCACTCGCACGCGTGTTCTGTGCAAAATACCCGAAGATACGCACGCTTGTGCAAAAGCGTGATATGACCGCAAAGGAAAAGGCGGAATTTCTCGATGCCTTCCGTGAGGTGGGCGACCCTTCATACCTTATCGGATTTTGCGTTATGGGTGGAATATTTTCCGAGGGAGTAGACCTTGTCGGTGACTCGCTTATCGGTGCAATAATAGTCGGAATCGGAATCCCCTCTTTATCCTACGAGCGCGAGGCTCTATGCGCCTACTATAACGAGAAATACGAGGAAGGCAAGCAATTTGCCTACATCTATCCCGGCATGAACAGAGTTCTCCAAGCGGCAGGAAGAGTTATCCGCGGTGAAGAGGACAAGGGCGTTATCGTTCTTATAGACGACCGCTTTGACGACCCGATATACAGGAAAGTCATCCCTAACCTCTGGCGCGGAATGAAATTCATTTCCTCACCAAAAGAGCTTCGGCAAAATCTCGATGAGTTCTGGCGCGGCTCCGAGGATGAATAATTTTCGCCAAAAATTATATAAAAACGCAGGAATCAGCTAAATGCAAAATTCCTGCGTTTTTTATTTTACGGTACTTCCATCATGATTTTTTTAAGATCATTCTATCTTTTCATACTCGGCACAAAAATATACGTCGGCATCCTTCATTACGTAAGTACATTTCAGGCTTGAAGAATAAAGTGTGGCATCGTTTATATACCAGCCGAGGAATCTGTAACCCGCTCTTACGGTCGCTGTAAGGGTAATCACCTCTCCTACGGAAATCTTTTCATTATCATATTTAGTGTAGCTGCCCGCCACACCGTTATCGTCAGTCCATGAGCCTGTGCTAATGCAGAAACAAGTATATTTTGCTTCAAATACCGCATTTTCCTTTCCCATTACAAAGCTATATTCAAGCTCCTCGGTAAGGCAAACGCCATTTTTATACCAACCTTCAAAATTGTATCCTTTATTAACGGTAGCAGTTAAAACAACCGTTTCTCCTGCGGAAATCAATTCATCCTGCATTACGGTAAAGTTGCCGGCTGTACCCTCTTCATCACTCCAAGAGAAGGTATTGACGGTATAACGGCTGTATCTCGCTTCAAAGCCAACGTCTTCCTTACCCATTACAAAGCTATATTCCAGCTCTGTTGTAAGACAAACGTCATTTTTATACCAGCCTTCAAAATTGTATCCTTTATTAACGGTAGCAGTTAAAACAACCGTTTCTCCTGCGGAAATCAATTCATCCTGCATTACGGTAAAGTTGCCGGCTGTACCCTCTTCATCACTCCAAGAGAAGGTATTGACGGTATAACGGCTGTATCTCGCTTCAAAGCCAACGTCTTCCTTACCCATTACAAAGCTATATTCCAGCTCTGTTGTAAGACAAACGTCATTTTTATACCAGCCTTCAAAATTGTATCCTTTATTAACGGTAGCAGTTAAAACAACCGTTTCTCCTGCGGAAATCAATTCATCCTGCATTACGGTAAAGTTGCCGGCTGTACCCTCTTCATCACTCCAAGAGAAGGTATTGACGGTATAACGGCTGTATCTCGCTTCAAGCCCGATATCCTCTTTACCCATCGTAAAGCTGTAATCAAGCTCTTCGGTAAGGCAAACGTCATCTCTATACCACCCCTCGAAATTATAGCCGTCTTTGACTGTAGCACTTAGGCTGACAAGCTCGCCTTCGGAAACCTTCTTATCGGAAATCTCAGTGTATTCGCCTGCCACTCCGTATTCGTCACCGAATGAATATGTGTTTACTGTATAATAACTGAATACTGCGTAATAAACCGCATTTTTACTGCCCATTTTGAAGGTATATACGGGATTTTCTGACATAAGGGTGCTACTCCAGCCCTCGTTGTAATACCAGCCTTCAAAGTTATATCCGGAATTCGCAACAGCGGTAAGAGTTACCTCCTCGCCTGCGCTTACAGCCTTTTTATCGTATTTGGTATAAGTACCCGCTTTTCCGTAATCATCGGTATAAGAGGTTGTCGTTAAGTTGTATTTTACCGTTTCGGTATTTTCTCCGTTCGAGTTATCTTCCGTTCCGGAGCCGTCCGAAGAGCCTGTGGGTAACTTTGATGTATTGTCGGTCATATCATTTACATACCAACCGTCATTCTCATAAAGCATTACGAAATAGATCGGCATAGTTTCCGACTCTGCAAGCGTCATTGTTGCCTTTGCATAGGCATTTTTTGAATCTACTACGGTAATATCGCCGATTTTCAGCTTCATAAAATCCCCCTCGTACAACCCTACTCCGAGAGAAAAAAGTTGTGTAAGGTCAACGTTGAAGCCAATCGCGGAATCTGTTATTCCGCCAACGAGTCCGAGCATGGCATTTAGGGTATTTCTGCTTTTTGCATCAAGAGAGGCTAAAAGCTTTTCGGTATCTCCCGTGTTATATGCATTCACGAATTCCTCAATACGAGCCTCTATCAGCTCCTCGTCGGTCTTTGGAATAGACTCCGGCTCATCCTCGCCACACGCAAAAAAGAGCGAAATCGTAAGCATAAGCGTCAAAATCAATGTTAAAAATTTAAGTGTCTTCATAAAATACTGCTCCTTTGGGCTATTTATAGCCTTATGGTATCATATATAGCCCACTTTGTCAAGAGTTAAAGGCTATAATTATTTTGAATAAGCCATATCGGGAGTGAAAAATGGATACTTATACAGCCACAAAAAACCGAATTATGCAGCTGCTTTGGGAAAAAGGAATGTCTATACATAAATTGGCTATGGAATCAGCGGTTGCGCCCTCGTCTATCAAAAATATTCTTTACGGAAAGAGCAAGAATCCGGGTATAGTCACAATAAAAATGCTTTGCGATGGATTCGGAATCACTTTGACTGAATTTTTTGACACTCCGGAGTTCAGATCACTTGAGCAAGAAATCAAATAAAGCGGCAGGTCATACTCGAAGGTTAATTAGCATTTGCGTTTTTCCCTCTCCGTGCTTCAAGTAATTTAGAAAAACCACATTTCAACAATGTAAAAACCGCGCATAGACAACTCCAAAGAGTGTGTTACTGCGCGGCTTTTTCTCGCTTATTTATACTTTTTAGCTATTTTAAAGTGTTTAATGTTTGTTTTTTACCATTATCTGATAAGAAATCCCGATTCTTTATCTATTTTATCGCAATCGGTAATGCTTTTAAGGCTCTCTCCGTTTCGTCTTACCGTCAGGACTCGCTCTATAAAAATCTGCATATCCGCGCCTTTGTGCCCTTTTCTTTTTGGCGGATCTTTTATTCTCCAACCGACAGAAATACGCAAGGGGCGAGATGATGGCGTGTTTATTTTCTCGGAAAAGATTTTTATACTCTTTACATATTCCTCTCCCATTTTAATGTATATTTCATTTATCCTCGTGCAGGCTTCTGACTCGGTGTCGGATTCCGAAACTGCGCGCGGCAGATTCAGCGTGAATATCACCCTGCCGCCGGCTTCGTTTTTAAAAACGGCACATCTTTCGCTCGATACAAATTTCATTATTAATTCCTCCAAATAATTTTTATTCGGCATACACGGAATTAATACCTAAAAAGAAGGGACCGGTGCATTTGGGCGCAACCGAAAATGACTAAAATAGAATAAAAAAGAGCACTTTTTGGCAAATGAGTTAAGAAATAAAATCCCCCTAGCCCCTTAACACATTTGAGGGTAGCGCAAGTTTTTGTACTTGAGCTACCCTCAATTATTTAATCTTAAAGAAGTCCTGCTTTCTTATCGAGCGCGCGGTTTCTGAAATAGAGAACGAGGTCTGCGCTTACCATAAGGAAGTTGAGGATATAGAATACAAGCACGTACCACTTCGACGCGAAGTCTGCCATATAAGCCTCATTGATAAACTTTGAGGTGATACCCGCAACATATCCGAAAAGGATAAAGCAAAGGAACATAAGACTCTTACCCTTGGTGGTTCTTGCCTTGTAAGATTTCACAACGTTCATCGGCCAAGAAAGACCGAAGCTTACTATCATAATTGTTTCAAGAATTTCTGCCATTTTTAATTTCTCCTTACTGATTCTTCAAATTAACGATAAAAGTATACTACTAATTCACTCTTTTGTCAAGTCAAAAATCAAAGAAGATATATCGGCATTTGCTCACCGAGGTTTATATAATCTCCCTCTACAGTGGGCTCTTCTGCTTTAATTTCCTTTTGGGGAGCAGGCTTCTTTGCGGTGGATTTTTGGCACTTTTTCGGTGTTTCTTTTTTACATTCCGGTGCCGCCGCTTCGCTCTTTACCTCTTTTTTTGACACGGGGGCGGTCATTTCCGCCTTTTTTTCTTCCTCGCAAACAATGCTGTTCTCCATATCGGGGGCACTTGATGCGAGATTTGAATATCCGTTATTAGCTACTCTTTTTATAGAATTCTTACCTATCGGCATACGAAAGTATCTCCTTTGCAAGCTTGGTATATTCGATAGCACTGCGGCTGTATTTCTTGTAAGCAACTACCGGCTTTGAGTTATCCTGCGACCATTCTATTGCACTGTCAACGCGGATGTATGTATCAAAAAGTCTTGCCACCTCGGTTTCGCGCAGAGTTTCTACGGTCTGCTTAAAGTAGTTTTTTCGCTCGTCGGCTTTTGTGATTGCAATTCCGAGAACCTCAAGTCTTGGTGCTATATTTTTGACCTGTCCTATAAAGTCAAACATATTCGCAAGACCGAAAAGTCCCCAAGGGCTCGCCTCTACCGGAATAACCACAAAATCCGACGCGCACATTATATTCATGACCCAACCGCCGAGAGTGGGAGGCGAATCTATGATTATATAATCATAAATTCCTCTCGCACGGGTGGGCTCAAGGCATTTCTTAAGTATTAATTCTCTCTGCCATTTGGTAAAGAGGTCAAATTCAATTCCACTCATCAATGAGCTTGAGGGTATTATGTCAAGCCCCTCATATTCGGTTGCCGTTATAAAGTCGGAAATATCCTTTTCTTCCTTCATAGCAGTATATATATTTTTTCCGTTCTGCGCGAATTCGAGAGCGCGCTCCTCGTCAAAGAAGGAGAGGGTGAGATTCATCTGCATATCTCCGTCTATAAGAAGAACTCTTTTGCCGAGCTTCGTCATAGCGCATCCCACGTTTGATGCGGTAGTAGTTTTTCCGCTTCCGCCTTTATTGTTTGCGAAAGCAATTACGCAAGTTTTACTCACTTACTCTTATCGCCTTTCTTTTTCTTTTTTTCATTTGCGAGCCGTCTTTCTCTGTCCTCGTCTTCCTCCAGAAATTGGATTATATCCGAAAGTCCCTCGCCTGTGATAGCGCTTACCGGGAATATTTTTTTGCATCCGGCAAGGCGCAACCATCTCTCTACCCTTTCAACGTTTGCATCCGGCTTATCAATACCCGATATTATTCCTATAACCTCGCGGTTTACAAGGCTTGTAATGCACGGAGAAAATATCGAATAAGGCTCGTTTGCACTTAACACAAGACCGACAACGTCTGCCTCATAGGAATAAAGCGCGAGCGCGCCGCTTGTTTGTCTGAGTTCTGTATATTCTCCGGGGGTATCTATAACCGTGTCAAGATAATTGACGTATTGCGTTTTATAATAGTGTATCTCCTCGCCGCGAAGTGCCTGAGTAAGGGTAGTCTTTCCTGCGGCAACACGTCCGATAAGAATTATTTTTTTCATTTTAAGTTCTCGTTATCTCACAGCAGGTATATCCGAGCTTATCCATAACGTATGCTCTGATTGCCGTGAATGCCGATTCAACGCTCGAAACGCTGCCCGAAATAATAAGCGTTCCCGTGAATCTGTCAACGAATCCGATATCCGCGCCCGATGACTTTATTGCAATATCTGCCGCAATAACAGCACTCTCGGCAGGGCTCACAGTCAAAACTCCGATAGCACTTCTCGTATAGTCGGTCTTGGGGTCAAGTCCGAGCTTTGTATAAAGCACGTCATCGGGGTTTGCAATAATGTGGCAGAGCGTTACCTGCTTACCGGGAACAAGCTCTTGGACTATTCTCATATTCTCTTTGAGTTCCATATTTATCTCCTCTCGCCCGAAATTCGGACGTTTTTTGTTACACGGGTGGCATCTAGCCGCCTATCTGACATTTTAATCCGCATTCCTCGACGGCGTTTTGCAAATATTCCATTCGCTCACGCGAGGGAGGCTCTATACCCTTCAATGCGTAATTTCTTCCAAGACCTGCGTATTTATCCTGACCGAGTCTGTGATAAGGAAGAAGGTGGTGCTCTTTTACACCGGGAAGGCTTGCGGCAATTTTTGCGATAGCCTTTATCTCTTCGTATGTATCGTTAAAACCGGGGATAACCGGCGTTCTGACTATTACCTCAACTCCCGACTCGCAAATTCTTTTTGCGTTCTCAAGTATACGCTCGTTAGAAAGACCGGTATACTCTTTATGCTTTTGGCTGTCTGCGTGCTTTATATCAAGCAAATATAAATCAAGATAAGGAAGAATTTTCTCTATCTCGGAATAATTCGATGATGCCGCCGATTCTACCGCGGTATGAAGATCTGCCGCTTGGCATGTGCGCAAAAGCTCCCGGGCAAAATCCGCCTGGCAGAGTATCTCACCGCCCGAAAGCGTAACTCCGCCTCCGCTTCTGCGGTAATAGGGAAGATCGGCTAGTATCTCGGGCATAATTTCATCCACCGTGACATCTCTGCCAACGGTCTTTTCCTTGCCGCCTTCAATAAGAGTTTCAATCTCATATCTTTGCGACTCGGGATTTGAGCACCAGGCGCATCTCATAAAGCAACCCTTAAAGAATACAATAGTTCGTATTCCGGGACCATCGTGTATAGAATAGCGCTGAATGTTAAATATCCTGCCCGTCACCTCTTCTTCTCCTTTCGTTTTTTATTCTGTATATACGTCTACCGTAATATCCTTATCAACCTTAATGATCTTTTCTTCGGAAGTCTTACCGTCTACCAATATTTTTGCTACACGGGTGCCGCCATTGTGGTAATTCACCGTCACGGTATGTCCTCTGAATCTGCGTGATGCGCGAACCTCGTTCCAACATGACGGAAGTGCGGGTGAAATCTCTATTCCGTCGAAATGAGGTTTTATACCGAAGATATGCTCCTCTGCCGCGATCATCATCCATGCCGACGTACCCGAAAGCCATGAAACGCCTGCCGCCCCCTCGGAGAGAGCCTCGGGCGAGCGTATGTTAGACGAGTAAACATACGGTTCGGCGTTATATCTGTCGATGCCGAATTTTGAAATAATATTATCGGGTATAAGATCTTTGTATATTCTATAAGCCTCATCAGCCTTGCCTATCATACAAAGAGCTATTATAGCCCAAGTGTTTGCGTGGCAGAACACTCCGCCGTTTTCACCTATACCGGGCTGTGCAAACGTAAGCTCCGTTTCGGGTGTCGGATAGTTTCTGACAAGCGACGGCGAGAGCTTCTTAAGTCCAAAGCCGCAGTCAAGATGACGTACCGCACTTTCCATAGCTGAAACCTTGCGCTCCTCGGTGGTCGAGTTCGATATGACCGCCCAGCTCTGCGAGTTAATCCAGATCTTCGCATAGGGATCAGCCTTTTTTCCGAGCTTCATGCCCTCGTCGGTCACAGCGCGGATAAACCATTCTCCGTCATAGCAGAAGTCGTTAAGTATTTTTATCTGTCGTTCTGCAATCTTTGCGTATTTTTCGTCGGGAGTGCCGAGAAGTCTTGAAAGCTCCTCCATCTGACGGCATGCAAGAACAAGCATCTGCGAAACGAACACACTTTCGCCCTCTCCCCGGCGACACACGTTGGTAAGCATGTCGTTCCAGTCGGAGCCGAGCATAAGGGGAAGCCCGTCACGACCGAGATGAGCAACAGTGTAATCTATTGAACGGCAAAGATGCTCAAACACACTGCCCTCTCCTCCGTCGAAATACGGCACGATCTCGTAAAGGAAGTCAAGCCTTCCTTCCTCAACAACTATCTGATACGCCGTGTAAACAAGCCAAAGATGGTTGTCACTTCTATCGCTTACAAGAGGAGGATTCTTCTCCTCGGGATAAAAATAATGATTGGTCTTGCCGGAATTGTATTGCTGAGTCAAAAGAAGCTTCAGCTTTCTCTTTGATGCCTCAACGTCATATAATACGTTTCCAAGCGCATCCTGTGCGGCATCACGCATTCCGACACCGCGCACACTGCCTGTCGCATAAAATGATATCTCGCGGCAAACATAGAAATTTACAAGCACCTGCAGAGGGTTCCATATATTCATCATACGCGACGCATCAGCATCGGGTATCGTTACCTTGAATGCGGATAGCCTGTCATCCCATCTTCTTTTAAGGTCGGAGAAGGCTTCTTCAACGTAGCCCTCGGCTCTGTATTTTTTTATTACCTCATCGGCAGATTCGTTCTGCTCAACCGTGCCGAGGAAGATGTTTACAACCTCGGATGTGCCTGCCTTGATATCAATCTCAAAGGACATAGAAAACATCGCCTCACCGCCCTTGAGCTCGGTATTGGGGCATCTGCCATCCTCAATAGCAACAGGGTCTGTAAGAGATCTGTAGGTGCCTATGAAATCGGCTCTTGATCCACTGTAAGAAGAACATTTTCTGTCCGCGAAGAAAGCGACAAAGGGAGTTTCGTCGCGGCGGGGCTGACCATCGGGGAAATATTCATAAATAAGCGCATCGGCATCGGCGTTATAAAGTATATTGTTGCTGTTTTTGCAATAGCACTGCCACTGTACCTCACGCAGATATTGCATAAGCCCCATTTCCTGTGCGGCAAAGAGCTTTACCTTTTTATCCGTATCCGAGCTGAGGCTCACGCTGTATATGAGTGCATTATCCCGACCGACAAAGCATCTGACATTAGCCCTGACACCGTCAAGTTCTGCTGTGAATCTGGTATATCCGAGACCGTGAGCCGAGCTCCATTTATCAAGCTTTTCCTTACACGGGATGACAGTGGGGTTCCAAACCTTGCCTCCCGCCTCATCCTTGATGTATATGAACATGCCGGATACGTCGACGGGCATATTATAGAAATTATATCTTCCTATACGCCATATTTCCGGTGTCTTGTACCATGAGAGGTTTCCTCCCGCGTGTGACATCATCGTAAAGAAGGTTCCGTTGGTAAGATAATTCATCCACGGCGAAGGCATGTCGTATCGGTGAAAAACTATTTCGCGCTCCGCATCATTAAAGCTGTAAAAGTCTTCTTTGGTTCTCATATTTTCTCCGTTTCGATTTTTATTTAAAAACTTCTTATTGACATCCGTATCGCTATCAGAAGCCTTGCTCGGTGTGATCGATTACAGTCGAGGGCGACGAGTCGATGGCTATTCTGAAGTATTGCGTAATTTATACGCGCAGAATTGCGCTGTAGAAATTTTGCAAGACAAAGAGAGCCGAGCGCGAAGCCCGACGGCATAGTTACCTATGTCGAGGGCGACGAGTCGATGGCTATTCTGAAGTATTGCGTAATTTATACGCGCAATTCAGAAGCCTTGCTCGGTGCGGGCAATAATATCATCCTGAAGTGACTTTGAAAGAGTTGTGAAAAGTGCCGAATATCCCGCTACTCTTACTACGAGAGTTTTATATTTCTCGGGATTCTTTTGTGCATCGAGAAGAGTTTCGCGCGTTACTACGTTAAACTGAACGTGCATTCCCTTCTGGTCAAAGTAGGAGCGAATAAGTGCTACGAACTTTGTAAGTCCCGACATTCCCGCAAGAGCCGAGGGGTGGAATTTCTGGTTAAGAAGCGTTCCGTTTGATGCAACCGATTGCTCAAGCTTTGCAACCGAGTTTGCGGTTGCGGTCGGTCCCTTTACATCTCTGCCCGATGCAGGACCTATACCGTCGGCAAGGGGAGTATATGCAAGTCTGCCATCGGGAGTTGCGCCCGTGGTAGCACCAAGCGGCACGTTTGCCGATACAGGATAAAGACCTGCCTGGAATACTCCACCGCGCACGTTTTTATATTTTTCCACCTCACGGGTATAGGTGTTTGCTACCTCGCGGGCAAACATATCAACGTCATATATATCGTTGCCGTACTTGGGGCATTCCTCGTCAATAAGTCTTTTTATCTCGCGATATCTTGCCTTTGTAGCTTCTCCGAGGGCATTACAGGTTGTAACCTCCTCGTAGATTGTGCGGATTGCCGACTCGGTCAATTCCACTCCTGCTGTGGCAAGCTCGGTTGCGATCTCAACGGTGAGCCTTTCTGCCGCCGCGCCCGAAAGACCGTAGCCAAAGTTTGCAAGAATAGCATCGCGCATTTCTGCAAGCGTAACGATTCTTTCTTCAAAGCAAAGTTTCTTTATCGCGATAAGACCGTCGGTATTATTTGCTATACCGAAGCCCTGCGGTCCTGTAAAGTTATATATTGCACCGCCCTCTTGAAGCGATTTTCCTCTGCCTATGCAATCGTCAACCATTGAAGACTGGAAGGGCAAGGGGCATCTTTCGGCATGCGCCTTATCTATTGCGTTATTTGCATTTACGAGCAGCTTAATCATATAAGCCTGCTGCGCCTTGTAAGCCTCGAAGAACTCATCAAAGGTCTTCATATCGGCAACGTCACCCGTGTCGGGACCTATTTTCTTGCCCTTGGAATATCCGTTAGAGAAGGCAAGCTCCATCGGACGGCACATATTGAAGAATGCCGCATCATGCCATCCGTCGGTCTTTGCCGCCTTTTGCGGCTCAACACATCCGATAATGCAATAATCTCTTGCATCTTCAAGGGTGAGTCCTCTTGCCATTATCGAGGGAATTATAATTTCATCGTTATAGTATGCGGGAAGACCTGTGCCGAGTCTTGTAAGAGCCGCCGCCTTGATAAGAAGCGGTTCGGGTGAGCCGTTCCATACTCTGATAGAGATAGAGGGTTGAGGAAGCGGCACGTGCATTGATGCTTCAAGGCACATAAAGGAAAGGTCGTTTGTTGCATCCATTCCGTGAATATTCTGACCGCCCACGATGAGGTTTTGGAACATTCCGTATCCTGCAAATCCGTCAGCCGATGCGGCATCACGAACCTTATTGATATCGTTGAGCTTAACCCATATACAATCGATAAGCTCCTGAGCCTGCTCAAGCGTTATCTTTCCTGCATCAACGTCGCTTTTATAGTAGGGATACATATATTGGTCAAATCTTCCGGGCGAGATAGAGTGTCCGCTTGATTCAACCTGCAAAAGAAGCTGAACAAACCAGAAGGACTGGCAAGCCTCATAGAAGCTCGTAGCACCGAACTCCGGTACCCGTGCGCAGTTTTTCGCGATTTTTTCAAGCTCTGCGCGGCGCTCGGGATCCTTTTCCTTATCTGCCATTACGCGTGCAAGACTCGAATATCTTCTTGCGTATTCAACAACCGCCTCGCAACTCTCGATAACCGCCGAGAGGAAATTTGTGCGAGAGGTATATTCGGGATCGGATACGTCAAGCGCACCTAGTGCGCGCTCTGCCTCCGCGATGATTCCGCGGTAGCCGATTTTAAGCACCTTAGGATAGTCTACACATACGTGACCTATGCCGTTATAGAAATAGTTTCCGGGGGTGAATACCGAATGCTCGGTAAACGCTGAGTAAGCTTCGGGCGCCATATTTGAACGTGCAAGGTCACTCACCGTCTTACCCTTCCAATATTTATAAGCCTCGTGAAGATCGGCTTTTGTTTTTTCACTTATGTAGAACGGATCGGCAGATCGGGTTGCAACCGTGTCAAATTCCGCTTCAAGCCATTCAAAAGAGTACTCGGGAAAAACCTGGCATCCTCTGGGAGCTACGGTTGCGCTTCCTACAATAAGCTCACCGTCCCTTATTACAATGGGGATATTGCGGAGTATGTGAAGAAATGCCGCTGAACGGCGTTTGATTATAGGAAGGCTTTCGGTAGCCTTATAGCTTTCCGTAACGAGAAGCGCACGTGCCGATTCGATTTCGGGCATTTTCTCGTAAAGATTATCTATAAGCTTTTGAATTCTCGAAGATTTCTCCGTCACGAACTTAATCTGTTCCATTTTCCTTCCTCCTTACATTTGTTTCCAAAGGTCCTCGTGGGGTGCGGCAATTACCGCCGAGGAGGAGAGCATACCGCCCTCACTTGCATATCTTGCGCCTGCCTCAACAGCCGCGGATACGTCACCTATTTCACCGTTTAGCATTACGACACCCTTGCCGCCCATTCCGCGTGATACGCGCAGGTCATAAATGCCTACCCGTGCGGTTTTAACGGCTATATCCGCCGCCCTTATCGCGCTTGCGGCGGAGAAGGTTTCGATAAGTCCGAGAGAGCCGCGCTGCTCGGGGGTATTCGTTCCGAAAAGGGCGGTAATAACCTGCTCGTCTATCCTACCCATAACCGAGGAATCTATAACGTAGCCCTCAAATTTTGCGACAACGTGCGATACTGCCGCAGTTACGTTGGATATTGAGCCTGTGAGTATTATTTCATATTTACCCGGGCAGGCAGGATGTGCCGATACCATATCGATTCCTGCACTTTTGAGTGCGGCATCTGCCGCCTCTACACCCTTCGGGATGCTTTTCAGCTCTATTACTCCTATGGACTTATACATTTCTATCATACCTTATCAATTATTATTTTTCTTGCAAGCACTCTTACGCGACCGTCAATCGATGCGTGCTGGGGAACGGAAAGTCCGTCTGCCGCCTCGGCAATTATCTGACCGCGGCAAACAATATCGCCTTCCTTGACGCTAGGAATACTCGGTGCGCCAATGTGACGCGAAAGTGCTATCTCGACTCTTGAAAAATCAAGGAATTCACCGCCAAAGTGAGCCTCCGCGTCAAATCTTTTGACTCCGAGAGATGCCGCCCATCTTTCGCTCGGTATCATTCTGTACTCGCGCTCGGGAGTAGCTTTTGCACTTTGCTTTGTGAAATATCGCATTCCGTGCTCTCGAAGCACGGCTTTATAATTATCAATTACAGCCTTCGGGGAGATTCCCTGACTGCAAGCCATACTCTCGCATATGCCGCATCCGCAGCAGAGAGTTGCGCTGATGACCATCTGCGGCATTGTGACTGCCGCGCCCATAGCCGTTCTTACCATTTTGTGCGGCTCCAGGGGATAGCCGAGAAGAGCTCTCGGACACATATCGGTGCATCTGGTGCACTGACAGCAGGCGGTTTCGGCTCTTGCAACTGCCGCCTTTACGTTTATGTTTTTGGTTCTTATCGCCTCAATATCCGAGGGAAGGATAAGTATACTCTTCGTATTCTTGGCTACTGCCGATCTCTCCGGATTTATAAGCTTACCCATAGACGGGCCGCCGTCAAGCACCGAATGTGTTTCGGGAACTGCTATTCCCTGCGAAGAAAGCACGTCGGATACGAGTGCACCGACAGGTACTTTTATTACTTTCGGCTCTGCTATATCACCGCCGATCGTAAGCCATTTTTCGGTTACGGGAGCTGACGAAAGTGCCGCCCGTGCGACATTATATACCGTTTCTACGTTATAAACGATAACTCCTACGGTTATCGGAAGGCTACCAGGATTTACAAGTCTGCCGGTTGCCTCGTATATAAGGCTTACCTCATCACCCATCGGATAAACGTCGGGAAGAACCTTCACAAAAACAGAATCCGAAAGTCGCTCCCCCGCCTTCAAGGATAGCCTTTTTGCCGTGTGTGATTTGATACAGAGATATGCCGATTTTATGTTTGTTTCGGAGAGAATCTTTTCTATTCCGTAAATTACGGTATCCATCTCTCTTTTAAGTATTACAAGGTCGGTATAAAGAAGCGGCTCGCACTCCGCGCCGTTTACAAGGAGGGTATCTGCCCCCTCCGCAATCTTCGCATAAGAGGGGAACCCTGCACCGCCGGCGCCGATTATACCGGCATCCCGCATTAATTGCTTAAGCTCCATTACGCTTTATTCTCCGTTTTTAGTCTACTATACCAACAATAACCGCATCAGCAGGTGCGCTCGTGTTATGAAGTGCAAGGCGCGCGGAGCTGCCCGTGGTAATAAGAACGGTTTCTCCTATACCTGCGCCAACCGAGTCTATTGCTATTATGTACTTATCACAAAGCACTCCGTTTTCCATAAGCTGAACCTCCATAAACTTGCTACCTACAAGCGAGTCCTGTTTTCTTGTGGAAACAATATTTCCTCTGATAATTCCTCTTAACATAGCCTTTATTCCTTTACAATACTTACTTTTGCACCGTTGCCTATTCCAACTGCGTTTGCATCGTCGGTATCAACGTGCATTTCAAGTCTGAAATCCTCATGTGCTCTTACCTGAACGTCAAACCAACGGGTTCTGCGCTTACCCATAACGTCTACCGTTACGTACTCACCGTCGGTAAGACCGAAATATTTTGCATCATCGAGTGACATGTGAATGTGTCTGTTTGCTATAATGCAACCCTCCGAAAGCTCCACAACGCCGCACGGGCCGATAATTCTTATCGGAGATGAGCCTTTGATATTTCCCGACTCACGCACAGGCGGCTTTACCTTCAAAACGTAGGAATCGGTTGCACTTATCTCAACCTGGGAAGCCTTACGAACAGGACCGAGAACTCTTACGTTTTCGATAGGTCGAAGCGACGGGCCGACTATCGTGAGTGTTTCCTTACAGGCATACTGCCCGGGCTGAGAAAGATCCTTCATAGGCGTGAGCTTATATCCCTTACCGAAAAGAATTTCAACATCCGACTCAGAGAGATGGATGTGTCTGTTCGATATGCCCACGGGAATCTCGCCCTCGGGTAAGGTTTCGCGCGCCTTGCCCGATACCGGTGCTTTTACATCCGCTGTATCTATACCGCGAAGCACCTCTTTTACCATATTTGCAATTTGTTCTGCCGAATAATTCATACATTTTCTCCTTTTTGATCGGGGGCGTGTCAATTTTTGTACTGCAAAAGAACCCGAAGTGTCCCTCGGATGCTTTTGCAGTACCCAAAGCGAATGCTTTGGGTACCGAGCCTTCCTCTAAGAATTACTTAATAGAAGGAAGAAGCTTCTCAACGTCCTGATGAGGTCTGGGAATTACGTGAGTTGCGATAACCTCACCGAGAGAGGTAGCTGCAGCAGAACCTGCCTCAACAGCCGCCTTAACTGCTCCAACGTCGCCGCGAACCATAACGCTTACGAGTCCGGAGCCGATCTTCTCGCTGCCAACGAGAACAACGTTTGCTGCCTTTACCATAGCATCAGCAGCCTCGATAGCAGCTACAAGACCTCTGGTCTCTACCATTCCAAGTGCTTCCATTTTCAAATCCTCCTGTAAAAATTTTTCTTATTAAACTAAATTAAAATATATTTCAAGGCTTATGCCTTAAAATCAAGTTTGTCAGCCCGTCGTTAAAAATTTCATAACGTCGGGATGTGGGCGAGCTATCACCTCACAGCACTTTACGTTGCCAACCTCAGCC
>CAYRJG010000004.1:0-32801 GCA_964424525.1 uncultured Ruminococcus sp. | reverse complement strand
CTGAAGCCTTTTTTCGCCCCCCAGTAGAACTGGGGGTTGTTTTGTTGACACAAAACAAAAAGCTCCGAGGATAATTTCGGTTATCCTCGGAGCTTGATTTATAAAGATTGGATTTATAAAATCTTAATTTTCAAATAACGCTTGATTTTATATAAAAATGCTCCGAGGGGTGAATTTCCGCCTCGGAGTTCAATTTTATTTTGATTTCAAGTGTTTCTTTATGGCATCAAAGGATTCGTCGGAGAGAACGTGCTCCATCTTGCAGGCATCGTTGTCTGCATTCTCCTCGCTGACACCGAGCGAGATAAGAAATTCGGTAAGAAGATTGTGGCGCTCGTATATTTTGTTCGCAATTTCAGCACCCAAATCCGTCAGGGTGAGATATCCGTCGCGATCCATATTAACGTAACCGCCGTTCTTCAAAAGACCGATAGCACGGCTGATACTGGGCTTTGAAAATCCCATATACTCGCAAATATCGATAGAACGAACGTGCGCGTTCTTTTTCGTTAAAATTAATATCGTTTCGAGATACATCTCGCCTGATTCCTGGATATGCATAATCTGTCCTTTCCGGCGCTCTGTGAATAGGCGCACTTTATAGATATATTGTAGCACAAATTTGTGAATAAATCAATAAATTTTTAAATTGTTCGTCATTTTTGTAACCGAAAAAAGTATTATGCATAAAGTGAAAGTGTAGATGTTTTAAATCCTTGTTTTGTTTTTGCTGTAAATCATTTTGCAGCACCTCTGCGGTAGGCGGTTATGAATTAACTGCCACCGCAGTTTTGGTATAATTAAAACCACGCGATAGTCACGTGGTTTTAATTAATTTTATCTTATCATTTCACTTTTTGGCCCATCGGAATCATGTGCCGAGATGATTCGCTCAATATCGGTAAGGTCGCAGATAGTCATATCTCCGATGATAGTGTTTTTGAGTGCCGCCATAGCATCACCGTATTTTGCTGCCTTTTCTATATTTTTATATTTCAGAAGACCATAAAGCGCGCCCGCAACGTAGGCATCACCCGAACCTATTCTGTCAACTACGTCAATATCGTTATATGGGGCATCTTGAAAATGTGTATCCTCGCGCACGTCATAAACAAGCGAGGTGAACGAGTGCTTTTGCGGTGAGATAACCGTTCTTTTTGTACTTGCTATTATTTCGAGCGACGGATATTTTTTTGCAAATTCGCGGTGAATATCGCAAAGCTCGCCCTTCATACCGAACATACGGCGCAGTGTTTCCTCGGATATAAAGAGAATATTGATTATCGGCAGAATTTTTTCTATTGTTTTCTTTGCTGTCTTCTCATCCCAAAGTGCTGCGCGGTAATTTACGTCAAAGGATATGAGCGCGCCTTCGTCATGAAAGCAGTTCATCATATCTATTACGTTCTCGCAAAGCTCGCTTGAAAGAGCGAGAGTTATTCCGCTTGTATGAAAAACCTTCGTAGAAGAATAAACACCGGGGTGCAATTCTTCTTTGCGGAAAGAGGTGAAAGAGGACTCTCGCCTATCATAGGAAACAACAGGGAGTCTGGGATAAGCTCCGCTTTCGTAATAGTAAACGCCAAGGCGCATTTTGTCCGAGTCATCATAGATTATGTAATCGTCACTCGTTCCGGCATAGCGAATCTTGTGCTTTATGAATTTTCCTATCTCGCTTTTCGGGAGCTTCGTTATCATACCGGTTCGCAGACCCAGCATAGAGATTCCGGAAACTACGTTGAGCTCCGAGCCGCCTGCCATTTTTTCAAAGGTTTCGCAGTGAGAAATTCTCTCCTTTGATGGCGGTGAGAGCCTGAGCATTACCTCGCCTATACCGAGAACAGAAAAGCTTTTTTTCTTTGGTGATTCAAACATACAAAATTCCTCCTCCTTATGGTTCTTTCTGATTTTATTCTATACCAAAGCGCGAAGAATGTCAATGAAATAAAGAAAATATGCGAATTTTTTCGACTGCTGAATAATTTTTTGCAGAGTTCATAAAATATCTATTGCTTTGTTTTTTATTTAATGGTAAAATATAGTATAAAGAACTGTTTTCGACATATTTAGTGAAAGGATATAAAATGAATTTTTTTGAAGCAATTTTAAGTAATAAGGTTCTTCTGATATCCGGATGTGCGTGGCTTGTCGCGCAGCTTATAAAAATAATAAGCTCTCTCATAACCGAGAAGAGATTTAACGCCGAGCGAATATTCGGTGACGGTGGAATGCCCAGTGCGCATACTACTACCGTTGTATGCCTTTCCACTCTTGTAGGATATACCGTTGGCTTTAATTCAACCGAGTTTGCAATTGCCGTAATTCTTGCGATAATCGTAATGAACGATGCAACCGGTGTTCGCCGCGAGGCAGGAAAGCATGCGGCATCCATAAAGGAGCTCGCAGGAGCGGTAAACACTCTTTTCGTAGAAAAGAATAACGAAATAAAGACCGAAAAGCTGAAGATTCTTGTCGGTCATACTCCCCTTCAGGTGCTTTGTGGAGCAATTCTCGGTATTTCTATTGCGATAGCATCTATATTTATTTTTAATTTGCAATATGCGCCTATATGAAATTATATGATACCCGTGTAGAGTTTTAGTTTGGCAGAGGTAAAAAATGTACGACGAATTAACAGAGGTTGACATAAAGAAAATGGAGGAGGAGATTGAGTATCGCTCCTCGGTTCTCGGTCCGCAACTTCTTCGTGAAATGGCGAGAACAAGAGAATTCGGTGACCTTTCGGAAAATGCTGAATATAAAGAGGCAAAGAGGGAAAAACGCAAGAACGAGGGGAGAATCAGATACCTCAACAATATGATACGTACAGCAAAGGTCATAGAGGTAAAGAAGACCGCAGGCTGCGTTGGGCTTTTTGACAGAGTTACAATTTTCAACGAGAGAACATCGCAGGAAAAGACAATACAGATAGTTACCACCCTTCGCCAGAACGCACTTGAGGGATTTGTGAGTAAGGAATCACCTCTCGGCAAAGCACTTATGGGGCATAGAGCAGGCGACCGAGTGCTTGTTGAGGTAAATGAAAAAATGAGTTATTACGTTAAGGTCGTTTCGGTTGAATGCGGAGAGGACAATAAAAATCTTCCGATAAGCGGATATTGACCGCTAATAAAACTGCACGGGTGCCGTGTAAAATGAATTTTGATGCCAAATAAGGCATCAAAAAAGGGCGACTCCCACACCGTCCTTTTTTCTTTTTTGAAAAAATAAGTATGATCTTGTAAAATTTTGTATGTCATTTTAGAAGAACTTGAATAATATATTTGTTAGTAATCGCCGTTATGTTCGGCAATAAATATCGGCGTAACAGCCGATGTCAGGAGAATTAATTATGGCTGAGATGAATGTGGCGGATATAAATCGCCGCTTGAAGGAGGATGCTTCGAAATTTATAAACGATGCCGAGATGGAATATCGCTCACTCGTATGTGGGGTGGCAGACAAAATTAAATCGATGCCTTCCGTGCGTATTGCTCTGATTGCAGGGCCGTCAGGCTCGGGAAAAACAACTACGGCAAACCTTCTTTGTGACGCGCTTATTGAAAGAGGAGAGGAGAGCATCGTTGTTTCTCTGGATGATTTTTACAGAGATTCTACCGATCCTCAATATCCAAGGGATGAAGACGGTAACAGGGATTTCGAGTCGGTTCTTGCGCTTGACATTCCGACTCTTACTGAAACTCTGCTTAATATTGCCGCATCAAAACCCTTTTCTGTTCCTAAATATGATTTTAAACGCGGTGCAAGGGTGGAGGTTCGCAGATATTCCGCGATGCCTACAGGTTGCGTTATTATAGAAGGCTTGCACGCACTTAATCCCATGGTTTTTGAACATTTGCCGAGTGAATCGGATATTAAAATATTTATCAGCGTATCAACTAATATAAATAAAGACGGAGTGCGTATACTTTCGGGACGAAAGATAAGATTCCTTCGTCGTATGGTGAGAGATAGCATTTACAGAAATGCCGATGCTGAAAGAACGCTATCAATGTGGCGCGGAGTGCTGGTTGGAGAGGATAAATATTTATATCCCAACAGGAAATATGCAGACATATCATTTAATACATTCCATCCGTTTGAGCTTGCTGTAATGCGCCCGTTTGCCGAGGCGCTTATATCGAAGGACCTGTGCGAGAGCGACCCTTATGCCAATACCGTTCTTTCGGCTGTGCGTTGCGTTCAGCCTATTTCATCCGAGCTTATTCCGGATGAATCCTTAATTCGCGAATTTATTCCGGGTGGAAAATACGAGCATCTTTACTAAAAAAACGGAGGATAAAAATGAGCAATCTTAAAAGCGGATACCTGCTTTCAAACGGAGTATCAATACCCAAAATAGGCTATGGAACATGGCAAACACCGGAGGGCGTGACTGCCGTAGATTCGGTTAAGTGTGCGTTATCCCTCGGATACCGCCATATTGATACTGCTGCAATATACAGAAATGAAACAAGCGTTGGTGAAGCAATAAAAAGCACGGATATTCCTCGCAAGGAAATATTTGTTACAAGTAAGGTATGGAATAAATGCCGAGGATACGATATGGTTATGAGCGCCTTTGAACGCACTATGGGGAAGCTCGGTCTTGATTATCTAGACCTCTACCTTATTCATTGGCCTGCTGTGGAAAAGCAATACGAGAATTGGAAAGAGGTTAACCTTGATACCTGGCGTGCTATGACCGAGCTTTATAAGTCGGGGCGTATTAAGGCAATAGGCGTGTCAAATTTCAAGATCCATCATCTTGCTCCGCTTATGGAATGCGAGGTTGCACCGATGGTCAATCAGGTAGAGTATCATCCGGGATTTATGCAAAATGAAACAGTGGAGTATTGCAGGGCAAACGGAATAATAGTCGAGGCATGGAGTCCGCTTGGCTCGGGTAGGGTTCTTTCTGATGAAAATCTTACACGGATAGCCGCTAAATACCAAAAATCCGTAGCACAAATATGTATTCGCTGGTGCTTGCAGAACGGAGTTTTACCTCTTCCTAAGTCTGTAACTCCACAGAGAATCAAGCAAAACTCCGAGGTTTTTGATTTTGAAATATCAAGCGAGGACATGGAGTTTATCGATTCGATGCCCACACTTGGATATTCGGGTCTTGATCCCGATGAGGTGGATTTTTAAAAAGGAGTTTTTATGAAGTTTAACGAACTTGCAGAAAAAAGATATTCATCACGGGCATACGACCGCGAGCGAGAGGTTGAGGAGGAAAAGATTGACGCAATTCTTTCCGCTGCTCGTCTTGCACCGTCCGCGTGCAACGGTCAACCATATCATATAACCGTTTGCCGCGGTGAGCCGGCGCGTGAGGTTGCAAAAGCGACTATGGGTATGGGAATGAATAAATTTACCGCAGATGCGCCCGTAATGATAGTAATAAGCGAGGAGTCATACGTTCCGAGTGCCGCATTTGGTGCGAGAGTAAAAGGGAATGATTATCGCTCAATAGATATCGGAATAGTTGCATCCTATATAACCCTCGCGGCAGAGTCGGAGGGGCTCGGCTCGTGTATTCTCGGTTGGTTTTCCGAGGATAAGGTTAAGGAAATCTGCAAAATATCATCATCTGTCAGGCTTATTATTTCTTTGGGATATGCAAATGATTCCACACGATCCAAAAAGAGAAAGGATATATCCGAGCTCGTAACGAAAAAATATTAACAGTCCCTAAAAACACAGGCTTTCGCTTTTTATCTTCAAGCTATAAAATAAAACGAAAATCCCTACTTAGCGTGATTTGTCCGTTAAGGATATCGCGTCAAGTAGGGATTTTTGTTATTTAAGTTTTTCGTTGAGCCGTCTTTCGCAAAGCTTAATAGATGTGATAACGATAACGAGAACTATAATATAGATAAGTATAAAAGCAAGTGTAAATAAGAGCAATCCTATTGGACTAAAGGGTATCCAGGAATTGATAAGGTAGCACCCCGTGTAAGCTAAATAGAGAAAGATAAAGTGAATTGGTATGGATTTTATGGGCGGCCAATGCTCAATCTGATTGAAAACGCTTGCACCTGCGTGAATAAAGGCAAGCAGATAGGTTGAGATAATGGCAACGACAACCTCTGTGCCCGAAAGGCTGAAGCCTTCAAGGGTCAATGAAAGAACGAAATAAACTATTGACAGAATGATAGGACCGAAACCACCGAATATCAGCCCGCGCAAAAGAAAGTTTTTGACGTATGTATTCATAAAAACACCTCACAAACCAAACCGAATTTTAACCTGCTTCAGCTGGCGGCGCGACACATAATCGGAATGTCCGTTTTTGAATATCACGCGCAGGCTACCACCGTATGAAGCTTCGAATTTTTCTATCTTCTTCATATTTGCAATACAGGATTGATTGATTTTAACAAAATTATCGGGGAGCATACCTTCAAGGATATAAAGTCGCTCGCGGAGGCGAAATCTTCCCGCATTTGTCATAATAAAAACATGTCCGTCTTCGATAAAAAAGCATATTGCATCAGCAACCGATAACGGAGATATCTCATTTTCGCGGTAGCCAAGCACTGTTTGTGTGCTCCTCGTTTCAATAAGGTTTATAAGCTCCTCGATTTTTGGGGTAACTTTTTTTGTGCGGATTGTAACCTCTTCTTCGTGAGATTCATCTATTATAACGGTGCATTTCATTTTGTTCCTCCGTGGATTTCGCTCCGATATTTTATTTAATTTTATCACACGGGCGGTACTTTTCAATGGCTTTTCATTATTTGGTTTGTTTTTTGAGCTATTCGGCAGTTTTATTTGCAGAAGTTTTCGATATAATTATTTATCGCGTCCGAAATAATTTTTTTCGCTTCAGCCTTCCCACTAACTTCGTTTACTGCTGTTTCCTTGTGCTCAAGGTTTTTGTAAACCGAGAAAAAGTGGCACATCTCGTCAAATATATGAGAGGGAAGCTCGTCTATATTTTTATATTGGTTGTAGTTGGGATCTTCAAAAGGGATTGCGATTATTTTCTCATCGTTTCTCCCGTTGTCAATCATTGATATAACACCTATTGGATAAGCACGCACAAGAGAAAGCGGCTCAAGCGGTTCGGCACAAAGAAGGAGAACATCAAGCGGGTCGCCATCATCTCCGTAGGTTCTGGGAATAAATCCGTAGTTTGCAGGGTAGTGGGTAGATGTATAAAGGATGCGGTCAAGCATAATAAATCCGGTTTCTTTATCAAGCTCGTATTTTTTCTTGCTTCCTTTTGAGATTTCTATAACGCAGATAAAATCTTCGGGAGTAATCCTTTTTGGTGAAATGTGATGCCATATATTGCTCATTTTAAAAAATTCCTTTCGATGTTTGTTTTCGTGAATATTTTAACATATCGGCAAAAAAATTTCAAGTACTTGATGCTTTTGTTGAAAAATATGAGGAATCCTTTTTTGCCACTTGCAATTTTGAGAGATATGTGCTAAAATATTTTCGCATATAGTATACGAAATGCTTTTGTGAAAGGAAATTGGAATGCTTACACTCGAAAAGGGAAGACCTGAAAATACAGAAAACAGATTGAAAAAAGAAATCCGTTCATATGATTTTCTTGATAAAATAAAAGTGGAATATTACAGAGTCGACCATGAGCCGGCTATGACTATGGAAGCGTGCGAGCAGATAGATAAAATACTCGGTGCTCCTACTTGCAAAAATCTCTTTCTCACAAACAGGCAGAAAACTGCATTTTATCTTCTTTTGATTCCCGGTGACAAACCGTTCAAGACCAAGGATATATCTGCCCAGCTCGGTACGTCGCGTCTTTCTTTTGGCGAGGGAGAGCTTATGGAGGAGCTTCTTGATATAACTCCGGGTTCGCTTTCAATTCTCGGTCTTATGAACGATCTTGATTATGACGTAACGCTCGTTATCGATGAGGATGTTTTAAAGGGAGAATACATAGGCTGCCACCCTTGCATTAATACCTCTACTCTCCGTATAAAAACAGAGGATATGACGGGGAAGGTTATTCCCACCCTAAAGCACACTCCGAGAATAGTGTCGCTGCCGAGATATGAGGATGAGGAGTCTTGAAATGCTGAAAATCATAAACGGAAAAATCATTTTAAACGGTGAGATACGCGAAGCGATCCTATATGCCGAAGGCGGAAAAATAGTTGAAATCTCAAATGACGATAAACCTGCGGATAAGGTAATAGACGCAAAGGGAAATTACGTTTCTCCGGGATTTATAGATACCCACGTTCACGGTGGCGGCGGCGCTGACGTTATGGATGCGACGGCGGAGGCGATTTGCAAAATCGCAAAAACCCACCTCAAATACGGAACAACTTCGATCTGCCCGACCACTGCGGCATCCACCCACGAAAATCTTCTCGCAGCGGTAAAGGCATATATGTCTGTTGTGGATAAGTCCGGAAAAGACGGTATGCCTAACCTCATCGGTATGCATCTTGAGGGTCCTAACTTTTCCCCCGCCCAAGCAGGCGCGCAGGATCCCGAAAATATCTATCCTCCGCGGCGTGAGGAATATACCGAAATAATCGATATTGCCGACGGGCATATTGCAAAATGGAGCTTTGCGCCCGAACTTCCCGGAAGTGAGGAGTTTTGCGATTACCTTGTGGCACACGGGGTTCTCCCGTGTATCGGTCATACCGATGCGACCTACGATGATGTTATGCGGGTTTATCCTCGCGGTGCAAAATGCTTAACCCATTTTTATTCCGGAATGTCCGGAATCACTAGAGTTGGTGGCTATCGCATACCCGGTGTTATAGAATCCGGATATATTATTGACGATATGTGGATAGAAATAATAGGCGACGGTGCTCATATCCCACCCTTGCTTTTAAAGATGATATGCAAGCTTAAGGGAACCGAGAAAATAATGCTTGTAACCGATGCTATGCGCGGTGCGACTATGCCGGAAGGTCCGAGTATTCTCGGTGCGGGAACGCCTTGCATAATAGAGGACGGAATTGCAAAAATGCCCGACAGAACCTGCTTTGCCGGCAGTGTTGCCACCACCGACCGTTTGGTGAGAACGCTTTATAAAAAGGCAGAGCTTCCGCTTACTGTTGCGGTCGATATGATGACTAAAAATCCGGCGCTTGCACTGGGACTTGATTCGAAGGGAGCTCTTGAGGTTGGGCGCGATGCGGATATCGTTATATTTGATGATGATGTCAATGTAAAGCACGTAATAGTTTTGGGCGTTCCCGTTATTTGACATTTGGAGCGAAAGAATATATAAAAATGTAGCTTTTGAAAATAATTCACCTTTTTTGTATATTTTTCTTGACAAATGCTTTTGTAAGTAGTATAATACTGATAATTATTTAACAAATATTTTTAAATGAAAGGTTCAGCCGTAATATCAGTTACGGCACAGGTACTAGCATGGAAAGAGTTTATAATTTTTCCGCAGGCCCCTCGATGCTTCCTATGGAAGTGCTTGAAGCGGCACAAAAGGAGCTTCTCTGCTATGGAGATTCAGGAATGTCCGTTATGGAAATGAGCCACAGAACTCCGGAGTTCGAGGCTATTCTTCACGGTGCAGAGGATTCTCTCAGAAAGCTTATGAATATACCTTCGAATTATAAGATTCTCTTTATGCAGGGTGGCGCGTCAACACAGTTCGCTGCCGTTCCTCTTAACCTTCTTTCCGAGCATAAGTGTGCTGACTATGTTGTTTCCGGTCAGTTCTCAAAGAAGGCATCTATTGAAGCAAAGAAATACGGAGATATCGCTATTGCCGCATCCAGTGCAGGTGCTACGCCTACCTTCTCAACCGTTCCCCCTCTTAAGAGCAGTGATATTCGCCCCGATGCAGATTACGTTCACATCTGCTTTAACAATACTATTTACGGAACTAAATTCCCCGAAATTCCGGATACCGGAAGTATTCCGCTTGTTGCGGATATGTCCTCCTGCATCATCTCTGAGCCTATTGACGTTTCGAAGTTCGCTCTTATCTATGCAGGTGCGCAGAAAAACGTTGCTCCCGCGGGTGTTACTATCGTTATAATCCGCGATGACCTTATCGGTAATGCAAGACCGGATACCCCCGCTATGCTTGATTATAAGCTTATGGCGGAGAATGATTCTATGTATAACACTCCTCCCTGCTGGTGCATCTATATGGCAAAGCTCGTCTTCGATTGGATTCTTTCAATCGGTGGACTTGAGGAGATGAAAAGGCGTAATGAGAAGAAAGCCAGCCTTCTTTACGATTATCTTGACAGCCAGACCTATTATACTGCTCCTGTTGATAAGAAATGCCGTTCTATGATGAACGTAGTATTCGTAACAGGTGACGGTGAGCTTGATAAGAAATTCGCAAAAGAGGCAGCCGAGGCAGGACTCAAAAACCTCAAAGGTCACAGATCTGTTGGCGGTATGAGAGCGTCTATCTATAATGCGATGCCCTATGAGGGAGTAGTTAAGCTCGTTGAGTTTATGAAGAAATTTGCGGCAGAGAATCCCAAAATAGAAACCTAATAGGCATAAAGCCGTAAGGATTTTTGATTTTCACTATTGCAGCGGGGGCGTTATAGATCGCTCCCGCACTCTGCTTTCAACTACATTTTAAGCCGATATGCGGCAAAGGAGTTAAAGAAATGAAAAAGATTAAGCTTGTTAATAAGATTGCCAAGGTTGGCATTGACGTTTTTGATAAAAAAGAATACGAGGTATCCGAGCTTGTAGAATCGCCGGATGCTATTATGGTTCGTTCTGCTGCTCTTCACGATATGGAGTTCGGTGAGAATATGCTTGCTATTGCAAGAGCAGGTGCCGGTGTAAACAATATTCCCGTTGAAAGATGTGCTAAAGAGGGTATCGTAGTATTCAACACACCCGGCGCAAATGCAAACGGCGTTAAGGAGCTTGCAATTGCAGCTCTTATGCTCGCGTCCCGTGATATCGTTGGCGGTATCGAATGGGCAAAGACCCTTGAGGGTGACGTTGCAAAGCAGGTTGAAGCAGGTAAGTCGAAATTTGCAGGTCACGAGATTATCGGCAAAACGCTCGGTGTTATCGGTCTTGGTGCTATCGGCGGTCTTGTTGCCAATACTGCTCGTTCTCTCGGAATGAATGTTATCGGATGTGACCCCTTCCTTACAGTAAATGCGGCTTGGAGCCTTTCTCGCGCAGTTCATCATGCACAGAATTACGAGGAAATTTATGCAAATTCCGATTACATCACTCTTCACGTTCCCGCAACCAAGGATACCAAGGGTATGATAAATAAGGAAACGATTGCAAAAATGCGCGACGGTGTAAGAATTATAAACCTTTCCCGTGCCGACCTTGTTAATGCGGAAGATATGAAGGAAGCTGTTCTTTCGGGTAAGGTAGCATCCTATGTAACCGATTTTCCCACCGAGGCAACTCTCGGAGTTCCCGGCATTATCAACATTCCTCACCTTGGTGCATCCACCGAGGAGAGTGAGGATAACTGCGCTGTAATGGCAGCTCAGGAGCTTGTTGATTTCATTTCAACCGGTAACATCAGAAATTCCGTAAACTATCCTGCGGTTTCTATTCCTCATACCGGTTCCGCGCGCATATGCATTATGCACCTTAATATTGCAGGCATGCTTTCGAAGATTACCGACGTTGTTTCGGGAGTTGGTCTTAATATCGAAAATATGTCAAACGGCTCCAAGGGCGAGTTTGCTTATACGATAGTTGAACTTGGCGCTGACGTTCCTGCTGCTATGGCAGATACTATTGCAAAGATTGACGGCGTCATTCGCGTTAGAGTTATCTAAACCAAAATAATATCCGAAGGGAGAACTCTTTTGTTTTCCCTTCGTTTTGTTTTTATTCTCCAAAATACAGTCCTTTATTCCGAAAAATTCTAGTAAAAATAAAATTTGATTTTTTTGTTGTTTTATGTTATACTATATAGGTTAAATAAATTTAGTATATGAGGAAAGATTTTATGAAGCGCACCGATTTGAGAAATATCGCTATTATCGCTCACGTTGACCATGGAAAAACTACGCTCGTTGACGAAATGCTTCGTCAAGGCGGAATATACCGTGAAAATCAAGAAACCACCGACAGAGTTATGGACTCAAACGACCTTGAGCGTGAAAGAGGAATTACCATTCTTGCAAAGAATACTGCAATTCATTATAAGGACGTTAAGATAAACGTTGTTGATACTCCCGGTCACGCGGACTTTGGCGGCGAGGTTGAACGTATTCTTAAAATGGTAAACGGAGTTATCCTTCTTGTTGATGCAGCCGAAGGACCTATGCCGCAGACGAGATTCGTTCTCGAAAAGGCGCTTGCTATGAATCACCGTGTAATAGTCGTAGTAAACAAGATAGACCGTCCCGATGCGCGTCTTGATGAGATAGGAGATGAGGTTCTCGAACTTCTCCTTGAGCTTGATGCAACAAACGAGCAGCTTGATTCTCCGATGCTTTTCTGTTCGGGCAGAGCAGGAACAGCGTCGTTTGACCCGCATACTCCAGGCACAGATCTTACGCCTCTTCTTGATACCATACTTGAATATATGCCCGCGCCTGACGGTGAAGAGGACGAACCCTTGCAGCTTCTCGTTTCCGCAATTGACTATAACGAGTTCGTTGGAAGAATCGGTATAGGAAGAATAGAGCGCGGTATGATTAAGCAGGGGCAGGGCGTTTCTATATGCAATTATCACGATCAAGGCGGAAAATCAAGACCTGCAAAGATTGTTTCCATATATCAGTTTGACGGACTTAAAAGAGTTCCGGTTACCGATGCAAAGGTTGGCGATATTGTTTGCTTCTCGGGATGCGAGGATATCTCTATCGGAGATACCGTTTGTTCGCCTATGAAGGTTGAGCCGCTTGAGTTTGTTAAGGTAGGCGAGCCTACTATGGAGATGACCTTCTCTGTTAACGATTCTCCTTTTGCGGGTAAGGAAGGTAAGTTCGTTACCTCGCGCCATCTTCGTGCGCGCCTTTACAGAGAGCTTCTCAAAGACGTTTCCTTGAGAGTTACCGACGGTGATACCACCGATAGCTTCCGCGTTGCGGGAAGAGGTGAAATGCACCTTTCGATTCTCGTTGAAAATATGCGCCGAGAGGGATATGAGCTTTGCTGTTCTAACCCGAGAGTTCTTTATAAGGAAATCGACGGAGTAAAGTGCGAGCCAGTTGAGAACGTAATTATAGACGTTCCAGAAATGTATGTCGGTGCGGTTATGGAAAAGCTTGGAGCAAGAAAAGGCACGCTCGTTGATATGCAGCTTCACGGCTCACGTCAGAAGCTTTATTATTCTATTCCTACCCGTTGCCTTTTCGGATACAGAAGCGAGCTTCTTACAGATACTCGCGGTGAGGGACTTATTTCATCTGTATTCGCAGGATATGAGGAATTCAGAGGCGAGATAAAGACTCGTTTTACATCATCTCTTGTTGCATCCGAATCCGGTGTTTCGACTACATACGGACTTTATCAGTCGCAGGATAGAGGACCTCTCTTTATCGGTCCTGCTACTCCTGTTTATGAAGGAATGATAGTCGGAGAAAACCCGAAGCCCGATGATATAGAAGTAAACGTTTGCCGCGAAAAGCATCTTACAGCTATTCGTTCATCCGGTGCAGATGAGAAGCTTACTCTTATAACTCCTCGTCAGCTTTCTCTTGAGGAGGCTATTGAGTTTATCACCGATGAGGAACTTATCGAGGTAACTCCGAAGAGCATAAGACTCCGTAAGGTAATTCTCGACACACCGCAAAGAAAGAGAGTTCAGGCGCAGAAGCGAGCAGCTCTCAAAGAAGCGCAGAAGTAACCCCGTGTCAAATTAAATTGGCTTTTTCTTTTGTTTTTTCGTTGATGCCAAAATGCAAAAAAAGGAACTAGCCCAAACACATTTTACTGTATTTGAGCTAGCCCCTTCATTTAAAAGGAGTTTGTATGCTATGAAAAGGCAAAATTCACTGGATACATCAAAGTGCCTTGCAGGTCTTAATTACGGAGAACACCGTGTAAACGAGAAGGCCATCTTTGAGGAGCTTGATGTTCTTATAAAGGATACGGCGGATTTCTTCGTAGTTCGTTGCAATCCCAAATATCCCTTCGCAAACGAAACCTATTGCAATATTGCGAGATTTGCAAAGGAACGAGGTGTTTCATTTTTCATCCTCTATTCATATCAGCATCCGCCGGAGGGAAAGCGCAGCCATCTTGACCGTGAAACGGTATCTGCGATGTATGAAATTGCGGGTAATCTTTTTCTCGGTGAGATCTTTGGAGAAACCGGAAGCCAGAGTTGCTCGATGAACGAGGGATATTATGTTGAAACCGAGAACGACTGCCTCATAAAGCCCGAGCAGGATTTTCCGGATATGAGCGCGGCAAGAAAAAGATACGTCGAGTTTATCCGCGAAATGGTAGACTATGACCATAAGCTCGGTATAAAAAACACCATTATGGTAGAGCCGACCGCCATAAGCGCATACTCTCTTGAGGGCGGTATAGATATTCCTATTCTTGAGGTTCTTCCCGGTGATACCGAAAAGCTCATTCCTTTTACACGGGGTGCTGCTATTGGCTATGGAAAGCCTTCGTTTGGAGGATTTATTGCCCACGAATGGTATGGTGGCTATAACCACTCGGATGAATTAAAACGAAAAAGACTCGGCCTTACTTATAAATACCTCTATATGCAAGGCGCGGGGTATGTCGTTCTTGAAAGCGGAAATACCGAAATCAATTCTTTTGGCTATACAGAAGAGTATGATTCCGAAATCTGCCGTTTTTACCGTGACACGGCAAAGCATTTTTATGATTTTTACAAGAATAATCCTCGTCCGTCCTGCGGTCCGTATACCAAGGTCGCATTCGTTTTCGGTGAGGATGACGGATATGCCGATTTCCTCGGTGGTGCTACCTGGTGTCAATTCGGGCGCGAGGAGTGGGGCAAGGGTGATGCCGAAAACTCTTGGAAAATACTTTCCGAGGTTTACAGATCCTATTCCTGGCATGAGCAGGAGGGATTCGCCCAGAACGGGCTTGATCTTTCGAATGCCCCGGCATACGGAAGCTATGACGTAATTCCTGCGGCATCCTCGCTTTCTGTGATGCGTGAATATGATTATCTCATTTTTGCAGGTCACAATACTATGAGCGAGCCGCTTTATAAAAAGCTTTGCGAGTATGTTCGCGGTGGTGGCACGCTTCTTATGGCGGTATCCCATCTTTCGACCGATTCTAGTCGCACGGGTGCGCGTAAATACATAAATGACGGTAACTTTACCGAGCTTTTCGGTGCTAAAATAGAAGGCTTTGAGCGAAAGAATCAAGGAGTTAAATTCAAGCGCGACAGTATAGTTGAAAACCTCAAATATCCCGGAACTTTGAATCTTGAATGTGATGCAAACTATCCATTTGGATATTGTGATTATGCAAAGCTCTCACTTTCGGGAGCAGAGGCTCTAGCCGTGCTTTGCGATTCCTTCGATCCCCCAAAAGAAGGCGCTCTTCCTGTGCTATGCGAATATAAATGCGGAAAGGGTTCGGCTCTTTTGTTTTCACATCTTGCGTATCCCGGTGCGCCTACTTTCTATCCGCTTTACAGAATAGTTGTGAAGGCGCTTCTCGGCGCATCTCATGCCGCAGCTGAGGTAAAGGTTACAGGATCGGATAAAGTAAGATTTTCGGTTCTTTTTGAGGAGGATGGTGAGCGTCGGCTCCACCTTCTTAACACGCAGTTTGATGACCCCGCATGCGTTACTGTGAGATATGATGATAAGAAAATTCCAATAACCCTTGACCCGTGTGAATTAAAAATCATTACTTTATGATATTTTTTGATTAAAAGGATGTGTTTGTATGCTTGATGTAGGAATGATAGCTCCCGATTTTATTCTTTTTGATAAAGAAGGGAATACGGTTTCCCTCTCGGACTTTCACGGCAAGAGAGTAGTCCTTTACTTTTACCCGAAGGATAATACTCCCGGATGTACTCGCCAGGCGTGCGCATTTGCGGGTGCGTATTCGGAATTTATTGAAAAGGATATTGTTGTAATCGGTATAAGCCGCGATAGCGTTGAATCTCACAGAAGGTTTGCCGAAAAATATAATCTTCCGTTTATTCTTCTCTCCGACCCCGAGCTTTTGGCGATAGAGCCATACGGTGTATGGCAGGAAAAGAAGCTTTATGGCAAGGTATCTATGGGAGTTGTAAGAACCACCTTCATAATAGACAAAGACGGCAAAATCGAGCATATAATGCCAAAGGTAAAGCCTGATACAAACGCCGCCGAAATACTTAAACTTTTAGAATAAAACAAATAGAAAAGACGGAGAATCCGATGTGTAAAATTTACACGGGCTCCGTCTTTTTGCTTTTTTGCGGTGTTTATGTGAAAATTATGTATGAGCTGTTTTGCATGAAACAGCTTATGTGATTTCTCATTTTCTCAGGATTTGCTATATACCCATTCAATTCGGCACTTTTGAATCTTCCGATACGCTTTTTTTCAGCCTTCTCCATGCTATAAGAACGAGAATACAGAGAGCAAGTGCCGTGATGCTCCAGGTAACGGGGTATGAGGTAAGAAGTCCTCGCGGCGTATGAAAATTGTCGAGTGGAAAGACGAAATACAGCCATATAATTCGAATGCCGCAGATGCCGAATAGAGATATTAACATAGAGGTAAAGGCATATCCGAGTGCGCGTGCCGTTGCAGAGAATACCTCCATAACTCCGCACAGGAAATAGGTGAATAGAAGGAGAGAGCAAATGCTGTGTACCTGCTCCATGATCTGAGAGCGGAAGATTTCACTTGAGCCCGGCTCAAGGTAAAGCGCGGATATGTAATTTAGGAAAATGTATTCCAACGCTCCCACAAGAAGACCTGCCGCCGCGGTTTGTATCAGAGAAAATGTGAGCGTGCGCTTTATTCTCGGAAGATTATTTGCTCCGTAGTTTTGTCCTACCGAGGTCAGTGCCGCACTTGAGAATGAACTGCACACGGTGTATGTAAGGGCATCTATGTTGTTCGTGATCGTGTAAGCGTTTACGTATGCCGGAATTCCAAAGGAATTGATACCCGAGGTGAGAAGAACATTTGAGATGCCAAACATCGAGGATTGAATTCCGGCAGGGATTCCGAATTTCAATATTTTCTTGAACTGTCCGAAGTCAAAGCAATATTTTTTTCTTGAAAGTCCGTAGCATTCGTTCTTCCTTTTTGCAAGAACGAGAAGAATGAAAATTGCGGAAATATATTGCGACATTATCGTAGCTATAGCAACACCGTCTACCGTCATTTTACATACTACAACGAAGAAAATGTTGAAAACAACGTTTATAATACCGGAAGAGGAAAGGATGATGAGAGGGGTTTTTGAGTTACCGACAGAGCGCAGAATTGCCGCACCGAAATTATAGATTGCCGATGCCGGCAGACCTAAGCAAATTATTCGGTAATAGAGAACGGCACCGTCCAAAAGCTCGGCATTCGTTCCTATAAGAGTCAGCACGGGGCGGGATACAATAAGTCCTATTGCCATAAAAAGTATACCGCCAAAGAGTGCCACCGTCATAGCAGTATGCACTGTTCTCGAAACCTCTTCCTCTTTCTTTCCGCCGAATGCGCGCGAAACCACAACGCTTGAGCCAACAGAAAGACCGAGCAGAAGGTGAAGGGTGAGGTTGACAAGCGAGGTCGTAGAGCCGACAGATCCGAGCGCAAGTTCATCGCCCGAAAATCTGCCTACAACTATGTTGTCCGCCATGCCGTAGAGTATTTGCAAAACTCCCGTTAGCATGATCGGCAGGGCGAAGAGGAATAGCTGTGAGAAAAGCGGTCCTTCTGTAAAATTGCGTTTTTTCTTGTCAAACATGTTCTGACTCCTCTACGGGCTTTTTGTCAAAACCGTGAAGTCGCTTCGTTTTTTTCCAAACGATGAAAAGCGTGATTCCCATCATCGTTATGGTGAGTATCCATGAGATAGGGAAGGATATGAGAAGTCCGAGAGGGGTGTCTGCAAAGAAATAGGGGAATATTAAGAATCTCCAGAAGATACGGAAGCCACACGCACCCGTAAGTGCCATTATCATCGGCGCAACAGAGTAACCAAGACCGCGAAGAACGCCTGTAAGAACCTCCATTATTCCGCAAAGGAAATAGGTGGTGAGGAACATCTGCATCATAGAAATTGCCGTGGATATAATAAGATCTCGGTTGGGGTCTTCTGCATCTATGTAGAGCGAGCAAAGCTGTTCACCGAAGAAAAGCTCTGTTTGACCTACAAGTATTCCGACTACGGATACCTGAATCAGCGAATAAAGAAGAATCTTCTTGATTCTGTCCGGGCGCTTTGCGCCAAAGTTTTGACCCGTAAAAGTCGTAGATGCGTGCTGGAAGCTGTTTATAATTATAAAGGTTATTGAATCTATATTGTTGGTTATCGTATATGCAGTTACCGTCGAGGGCGAGAATGTGTTCACACCGTTTGTAAGAACGATATTTGCAAGGCTGAAAAGCGAGCCTTGGATTCCGGCAGGAACACCGAGGCGAAGAATTCGCTTTAATTCTATTCTGTCAATGCGTAGCTTTGAGAAGGATAGCGTGTAACTCTCTCCCTTTTTCCTTACGAGCATAAAAACCATAAGGATTGCGGAAACGTATTGCGAAATTATAGTAGCAATTGCAACTCCGTCAACCGCCATATTGCAGACGATGACGAAGAAGAGATTTAACATAACGTTGATTATTCCCGCCGAGGAGAGAATAATCATAGGAGATTTTGCATCACCCGTTGAGCGCAGGATCGATGCAGCGAAATTGCATATTGAGGATGCAGGCAAGCCAAGGCATATTATTCGAAGATAAAGAATAGCCTTTTCGAGATATTCGGGCTTTGTTCCTATAAGAGTAAGAACAGGGCGGGAAAGCAGAAGACCTATTACGGTCAGAGCAATACCAAGTATTACCGAAAACGTCATAGCGGTATGCGTTGCGCGAGAAACTCTTTCGTTTTCCTTTGCACCGAAATAATGCGCCACGGCAACTCCGGCACCGCCACTTATACCTACGATAATGTTAAGTATAAAGGAATTTATCGCACCGGTTGAGCCAACCGCACCGAGTGCGTTAACGTCACCGGAAAATTGACCTACTACAATATTGTCTGCCATATTGTAGAGCGTTTGCAAAAGTCCCGTTACCATTATCGGAAAAGCGAAAAGTAATATTCTGAAAAAGATAGGACCGTCAGTCAGGCTTTTTACCCTTTTATCTCTGAACATCTCAAAAACCTCATCAATTTTTGCGCATTGATAATGCGTAGTTGCTAAAAACGGAGTTCTCCCTACGGGAGAAGCTCCTCTCACAAGTTCATTATAACTCCATTACTCTTTTTTGTCAAGCAAAAGAGAGTGGTATTTTCTTGACTTTAATTTTCACTTTATTGACATTTTGCTAAAAAAAGACCGAGAAATGCAATAATGCAAAACTCAGCCTTCAATTTATATATTGTTAAACAATCTTCTTGAGGTAATCAAGACCTGCCTCAATACCGTCAAGGCAATCCTCCATACCTTCAAATTCAAGTGAAAGCCAGCCGTCATAGCCTGCCTTCTTGAAGATGGAAACGCACTGCTTTACGGGAACAATGCCGTGACCAACAACAGTTCCGCGGATGAAATTACCGCCTGCCGTGCCAAAATATCCATTGGGGCAGATTCCGGTTTCGCCCGACTTGAAAAGGAAGTCCTTTGCGTGAACGTGGAAGGTGTAGGGAGCCGCAATAGCAACCGCGCGAGCGGGTTCGGCATCGGCGCAAAGGAAGTTACCCATATCGCAAAGCCAACCGTAGTTTTTGTGGTTTACAGCAAGGATAAGCTCCTCAACTCTCTCGGGTGCCTGGAAGATGTATCCGTGGTTTTCGGTGCAGGTGCGAATACCCTTTTTCTCTGCGTATTCGGTAGCCTTGCGGATTCTCGGAACGAGAACCTTTATAGCATCACGGTAAGAGGTGAGATGCTCCTTCGAAAGTGAATAGCAAACGTCGTGACGAAGAGTTTTTGCACCAAGAGCCTCACAAACGTCGATATATCCGAGAAGCTTTTTGAGCTCATCCTCACCGTTTTCACCGGCAAGGTCAACACCTACGGTGTAAGCGCAGATCTCAAGACCGATTTTCTCACAATGTGCTTTGATTTCCTTTGCGGTTTTGATGGGGTCTGTGGTAATTCCGTATGACGGATCGTCAAGGGGAGTGAACTCTATTCCGTCAAATCCCATTTCCTTTGCAAGGTCGCAAATTTTGATATAGTCGCATTTTTCTTTGAGTATGTATTTTCTGAAGCTGTAGCTTGAAACACCGAGTTTCATATCAAATCTCCTTTTGTATAGGAATTAAATCATATTTTCCTTTGCGAATGTAGCCGCCTTTTTGATGTCTGCGATAGGATCGGCACCGGTTTCGCGCTCAATGGTAAGGAATCCGTTATATCCAACCTCGCGAAGAGCCGCGGTATATTCCGCAAAATCAACGTCACCCTCGCCAACGGGGGTTTCGATAAAGTAATCGGCAACGTTAAGCGCCTCTATTCCGCCCTCTGCAAAATGGTCGTAGATTATCTTCGGATCGGTTTTCTTGAGCATTTTTCCGTCTTTGAGGTGGGTATGCACAATCTTCTTGCCTATAAGGCGAACCGCCTCGGCAGGATCCTGACCTGTTACCATAACGAAGTTAGCAGGGTCAAGGTTAACTCCAACTCCGTCACCTGCCGCACATACAAATCCGTAAAGCGTGGGAGCTGTTTCAGGGCCGGTTTCTATAGCGAGAGTAACGCCCTTTGTAACGGCATAATTTCCGCATTCGGTGAGAGCTGCGAGCATCGCCTTATACTTTTCACATTCACTGTCCGCGGGAATAACTCCGATATGAGTGGTAACAACGTGAGAGCCGAGCTCTGCCGCAAGGTCGATTATCTTCTTTGTCTTTTCGATTCTCTCGGGATTATCCTTCGCAATCTCAAAGCCGTGGCCGCCCATATCTCCGCAAAGCGCACTTACAACAAGCCCTGCATCGGCAAGAAGCTTTTTGTATTCAGCAACGTCATCTGCCGAGAGGGACTCGGGGGAGAATTCTCCCGTCGTAGCGTATATCTGAACACCGTCAAATCCAAGCTCGCCCGCAAGGCGGATGCTCTCTTTGGTGTCCTTTTTAAAACAGTCGGTAATTACTCCGATTTTCATAGGAATCTCCTTATATCACTTTGTGAGGTCGATCTCGCGGTGAGAATCCGCAGATGCATAAAGAGTTTCGAGGAGCTTCATCGTTTCAAGAATGTTGTCGATGTAGGTCTTGGTGTGCTCTCCGGAATCGATAGCATCGAGAAATGCAGAATCCTCGCATACGAACATATTGGGAATCTCGTGATCGCTTGTAACTTTCTGAAGATCGGAATCGTAGGTAACGAAGTGACCGCCGTAGGTAAGGCGAGCACCCTTCTTGTCACCGAGGAAGTCAACGTAGTAATCCTCCTCACCGATGTTCTGCGCCCATGAGCCGTTGAAGGAGATGGACGCCTTGTCGGTTCTTACATAACCTGTGATAAAGTCATCAACGTCGTTTGTTCCATCAAGATTCTTGGTTTCCTCAGCCCACATAGACTCATACTTGTAAGCCTTAAGATCCTTAGCCATCTCGCAATAAGCATCGCAGGTAACGGTTTCGATCTTCGCACCGCCGAGGATGTAGAGGATAAGGTCAAAGAAGTGTACTCCGCAGTCTATAAGAACGCCGCCGCCGGACTGGGACTTGGTAGTAAAGTCACCGCCAAGACCGGGAATTCCTCTATATCTTCTGAATGCACAGTAAACGTGATAGATATTACCGAATTCTCCGTTTGCATTCATCTCGGCGAGCTTCTCAACAGATCTGTGATAACGGTTAACAACACCGATGTTGAGAATTTTGTTCTGCTTCTTTGCTTCCTCTGCCATTTCGCAGGAGAGTGCGTAGTTTACGGTGATGGGCTTCTCACAGAATACGTGCTTGCCTGCCTTGAGAGCATCCATAGAGATGGTGTAGTGCGCGTAGTTGGGGGTAAGAACGAATACTGCGGTGATTTCTGGGTCTGCAAGAGCTACCTTGTAGTCGGTGATAACCTGTTCAACAAGCTCTGGATACTTATCCTTCATAGCCTGAGCCTTCTCTTCGATAAGGTCGCACGCATACTTAACCTTAACGCCCTCGATCTGTGAAAGTGCGGGGAAGTGCGCGTTGATAGCGATTCTTCCGCATCCGATAACTGCAATTTTTTTCATAATCAAAACCTCTCTTGATTTTTATATATTTTATTTTCTTTGTGTGATCGGCATACCGCCGATGTTTTTATTTTAGCAGACTTTGTTCGGGCTGTAAATACCAAATATATACGTAATGTTTATCATTTTTACAGATTTTGCACATTTTTCATAAAGAATTAGCAATATTATTTGTTGACATTTCATTTTTTTAATGCTAGAATGGTTTTATAAAAGAGTGCGGATTTCGGTGGCACAAAAAACGGAGAGCCTTATGTATAATCTTAAAATTGAGAACAACTATCATATTGATAAAAACTTTTTGGATGCTCCGCGAGTATATGGAGATATGCTTCTCTATCAGGTTGGCAGACTTTATACAAAGTCGGGAGCCGTGGTAAATCAGCATACGCACCTTGATTTCGTTGAGCTTACGTTGGTTACGGACGGGTGCGGAGAGGTAATAACAAACGGAGTCAGCGTTCCGATAAGCAAGGGAGATATTTACGTTTCCTTTGTAGGCGATTTTCATGCCATGATAAGCGATGAGCGAGAGCCTTTACAGTATGACTTTTTAACTATCCAAACGAAAAATCCCGAGATGCGCGCAGCACTTGATGCAGCAGTTTCGAAATTTCATGATCCAAAGGCGCGGATAATTAAAAATGAGAATATATCTCCGCTTCTTTCGGGCATAATTGCCGAATTGAACGTAAATGCAGAGTATTCCGAGGTGATAATAGAATCTATGCTGCAGCAGGTTCTTTCCTACGTTTTGCGTGCTTTCCATGAGCAGACACCCGTGAAATATGCAAAAAAAGCGAGTGAGGCGGAAATTCTGTGCTATCAGATAATGCACTATATAGATACCCACATTTTCACTATGAAGCACTTAACAGAGCTTTGCGAGATAACCAATTATAATTACAATTATCTTTCCAATCTCTACAAGAAGGTTACGTCGGATACCCTTGCAAACTATTTTCGCAACAGAAGGCTTGAGGCGGCAAAGCTCCTTCTTTCCGAGAACAGTATGAGCGTTACCCACGTGGCGTCGCTTTTGAACTATTCCTCGGTGTATATTTTCAGCCGCGCTTTTAAGGAAAAATACGGAATATCACCGTCTGAAGTCCTACCCCGTGCGAAAAGAGGTGTTTGAAATGAAGAAAATTATGTTTGTCTGCCATGGAAATATATGCCGAAGTCCGATGGCGGAATTTATATTCAAAAAGCTCGCGGCGGATAGGGGTGTGGAAAAATCCTTTTTTGTGCTTTCCACAGCTACAAGCACGGAGGAAATATGGGGTGGAAAAGGAAATCCTATTTATCCCCCTGCAAAGTCAGAACTTATGAAACACGGCATCCCGTGTAACGAAAAACATGCGGTTTTGCTGCAAAAGTCCGATTATGACAAGTATGATATGTTCATCGGAATGGATAGTGCCAATATTCGTAATATGCACAGGATATTCGGCGTAGATCCGGAGGGCAAAATATCAAAGCTTATGGATTATACATCCTTTGGCGGTGATGTTTCGGATCCTTACTATTCAAGGCGGTTTGACCGTGCGTTTGACGATATATATAAGGGATGCTTGGCGCTGCTTGACTATCTTGTTTCCGGCTGATTTTATTTAAAATATTTTTTGTTGACAAAACAGTGTAAAAGTTGTATAATACTGCGTGTTAAATATATGGAGCATCTCTTTGTTGAGAATGACACACCAAAAACAGATAAATGGAGTTTTTATGGCAGATCTTTGTACCGAAATTAACAGAAGGCGTACTTTCGCTATCATATCCCACCCCGATGCGGGTAAAACCACGCTTACCGAGAAGTTTCTTCTTTACGGAGGTGCAATACAGTCGGCAGGCTCGGTAAAGGGAAAGCAGACGGATAAGCACGCCGTATCCGACTGGATGGAGCTTGAAAAGCAGAGAGGTATTTCTATAACTTCATCGGTTTTGCAGTTCGAATATGACGGATACTGTATCAATATTCTTGACACGCCCGGTCACCAGGACTTCTCCGAGGACACTTACAGAACTCTTATGGCGGCAGACAGTGCGGTGATGGTAATAGATGCGGCAAAGGGTATCGAGCCGCAGACGCGTAAGCTTTTCAAGGTCTGCGCGATGCGAGATATTCCTATCTTCACTTTCATAAATAAAATGGATCGAGAAGCGCGTGATCCCTTTGATCTTCTTGATGAGCTTGAGCGCGAGTTCGGAATAGGAACTTATCCTATGAACTGGCCTATCGGATGCGGACAAAAGTTCAAGGGGGTATATGACAGAGAGGCGAGATCTATACTTTCCTTCGGCGATTCGCACAAGGGCAGAGAAAGAATCCGCGGTGTTGACTGCGAGATAACCGATACGGTCAAGCTTGATGAGCTTATCGGAGAAAATATGCGTGAGGAGCTTTGCGAGCAGGTGGAGCTTCTTGACGGAGCTTCCTTTGACTTCGACCTTGAAGCGGTAAGGCACGGAAAGCTCTCACCTGTCTTCTTTGGCTCGGCTCTTAATAATTTCGGTATTGAGCCTTTCCTTGTTCATTTCCTTAAAATGACTACCTCTCCGCTTCCCAGAGTTGCCGAGGGCGGTACGGTTGATCCCTTTGATCCCGGTTTTTCGGCTTTTGTATTTAAGATTCAGGCGAATATGAATAAGGCTCACCGTGACAGAATCGCGTTTATGCGTATATGTTCGGGTAAATTTGAGCGCGGAAAAGATTATTATCACGTTCAGGGAAATAAATCCTTTAAGCTTTCACAGCCGCAGCAGATGATGGCATCCGAGCGCGAGGTTATCGACGAGGCTTATGCAGGTGATATAATCGGCGTTTTCGATCCCGGTATTTTCTCTATCGGAGATACCGTTTGCGAGCGTGGCAACAAGGTGAAATTTGAAGGTATACCCACCTTTGCTCCCGAGCATTTTGCTATGGTTGAGCAGGTCGATTCGATGAAACGTAAGCAGTTTGCAAAGGGTATGAACCAGATAGCACAAGAGGGTGCTATACAGATATTCTTTGAGCCTAATTCGGGACTCGAGAGAGTTATTGTCGGCGTTGTAGGCGTGCTTCAGTTTGAGGTTCTTGAATACAGACTTAAAAACGAATACGGATGCGACCTTCGCAGAACCAATCTTTCTTATCAGCAGATACGCTGGATAAAGGATCCCGATCTTGATCCTAAAACTCTGAAGCTTTCTCACGACACAAAATGGGTGCAGGATTTCAGAGGTAATAATTTGCTTATATTTACCAGCGAATGGAGTATACGTTGGGTTCTTGAGGATAATCCCGGTCTTGAGCTTGTTGAGTTCAATAAGGGCACGGGCGGTGAGATAAGAGAGATTGGTTAATCTCTGATTATCTTTTATAATTTAACAAACGAATTTCTCACGAGAGGTCACAAATATTATGAGAATGCGTAAAAAGAAAAACGGCACGGCCCGTCTTCTTGCTTGCAGCGAGCTGCTTCTTGAAATGCCAAATGAGCCGCTTTCGGATCCGTCGAACGTAATAGGACGCAAGGGTGCACCTGTATTTCTTGAAATAGGTGCAGGTAAAGGTGGATTTGCTTGTAAAATGGCGGCGCGCCATACCGATGTGTGCTATATTGCTATGGAACGTGTCAGCGATTGCGTTGTGCTTGGCGCGGAGAAGGCTGTATCTATGGAAGAGCCCGTGCGTGAAAATCTGCGTTTTATAGTTGATTCGGCAGACAATCTTTCGTCGATTTTCGAGCCTAATACAGTTGACAGAATTTTTCTTAATTTCTCCGACCCGTGGAGCAAAAAAGGATATGCAAAGCGTAGATTGACCCATCGCAGATATCTTGCTCTCTATTTTAACCTTTTAAAGGATGGCGGAAAGCTTCGGTTTAAAACCGACAATGTGGCGTTGTTTGATTTTTCTCTTGAAGAAATCGAGGCTATCGGTCTTAAATGCGATATCGTAACGCGCGATCTTCATTCCTCTGAATGGAATGCGGATAACATCAGAACAGAGTACGAGGAGGCATTCTCCTCACAGGGTATAAGCATTAATATGCTTGAGGTAACAAAACCCAATGGCTTTTCTATTGAGATTCCGGAAGAGCTTTCAAAGGACAGAAAAATATACCAACCTGAATGAAAGAATTAAAAAATGACAGTAAAAAATGACGGAATACATAAAGGCCATCGCCAAAGGATGAGGATGAAATTCGCCGAGAACGGTGAGCGAATTTTCAATACCTATGAGCTACTTGAAATGCTTTTGTATCACGTTGTATCTTATAAGGATACAAACCCGATTGCAAAGATGCTTATTTTGAAATTCGGTGATATTGAAGGCGTGTTATCAGCTTCGCAAGAGGAACTTATGAGTGTACCCGGAGTTGGTCGCGGTGTTGCGGAATTCCTTTGGAATGTTGGCAGACTTACAGATGGAAATTATATAGATACAAATGAAATTTGCGAAACGTGGGATGATTATGATAAGCTTGGTGATATGATAGTCGATTTCTTCGATAAGCGAGAATTCGAAACCGACTGTGTTGCCGTTTTTCTGTTTGATAACAGTATGCAGCTTATCGGAGCAAAGCGTTTATACGAGCTCGATTACTCTTCCGGTGCTGTTCGTGCAGATTCCTTTCTTGAATATGCTATTTCGAATAGAGCTTCGGTTGTCGCAAGCGCGCATATTCATCAAAACGGTCCTCTGTTTCCGACTATCGGAGATAAGGCAACAAATGACCTTGTGAGTGCGGCACTTTCAAATGCCGGTGTTGTTCATCTTGAGCATTATGTTGTTTCGGGTGGAAAATATCTCGGAATAATGACGCATCTTAGCAGAGCTTTTGTACAGCGTCCCGCGCTTGGAAGGTTTGTAGAAAGCAAGGAGAGAGCACGTTATGTTTGACGCGGTTTTTAAAGAAAAGCTTCTTAATGTGATAAAATACTCATCAAAGGATTCCGATGCGGCAATAAAACGGATAGAGGAAAGATACGGCGCGGTTAAGGCACTCTTTGCAGCCGACCTTGACGAGCTTTCCGATATTTCAGAGCTCGGTGAGCAGGGTGCATATCTTATAAGAATTTGTTTTTCGCTTGCATCACGCCGCGTGACCGATCTTTTTAAGTTCGGTCGCATTCATACCGAAGAAGAAATATTAGAGTATTTTAAGGCACTGTTCCTTTGCAAGACAAACGAATGCGTATATTGTATGTTTTTTGATGAATCGGGGAGAACTATCTCTTGCGATTTTATAACAGAAGGAACGATTAATTCAACGGATGTTTTACCAAGAAAGATGATAGAGCTTGCTATTAAAAAGAAAGCCGCATCTATGATAATTGCTCATAATCATCCGGGTGGTATTGCGACAGCATCCTGCGAGGATATTGATGTTACGGGATATATATTAAAATTGTTTTCCGCATCAGGTAGAAAGCTTTTGTGTCATTATGTGATAGCAGGTAATCTTCATTATAAAATTGACACTGTCGGTGTGGGTGAGAATTGACCTAGGTTGGATTTTTTGCCACTTGGCAGGGAAGGGTATATATGAAAATTTTAAGGGAAGGCTATTATTCCGGTGAGCGCGCTCTTTTTCATTCAAGCGAGCTCGAGATATACGATTCAATATTTGCAGACGGTGAATCTCCTCTCAAAGAAAGCCAAAATATAAAGCTGTGCGGATGTATTTTTAAATGGAAATATCCGCTTTGGTACTCAATCGATATTGATGTTACTAAAACGACTCTTCTTGAAACAGCCCGTTCGGGAATATGGTATACGCACGGCATCACTATGAGTGATTGCGTTATAGAAGCTCCTAAGACCTTTCGCCGCGCAAGCCGCATTTCGCTTGTTGATACGGTTATTCCGAAGGCACAGGAAACTCTTTGGAATTGCCGCGATATCAGGCTTTTGGGAGTTGATGCGGTAGGTGACTATTTCAGTATGAACAGCGAGAATGTTTTTGCCGAAAAGCTGACTATCAACGGAAATTATGCCTTTGACGGAGCTAAAAATATTGAGATAAACAATTCCCGTCTTATATCTAAGGACGCATTTTGGAATTGCGAGAATGTAGTGGTAAGAGATTCGCTGATAATCGGTGAATATCTGGGGTGGAATTCGAAAAATGTTACATTCATAAATTGTACTGTTGAGTCCAACCAGGGAATGTGTTATATGGACGGAGTTGTGATGGAAAACTGTAAAATTATAAACACCGATCTTGCGTTTGAGTTTTCCAATGCGAATGTTGAGTCAACTACCTCGATAATAAGCGTGAAAAATCCTGTGGGCGGTGTAATAAAGGCGCCATCAATAGGTGAGATAATACTCGATTCGGAGCTTATTGATTCCGAAAAAACAAGCATAATAACGGAGAATTAAGATGAAATTCAATTTTGATCTTCCAACCGAAAGACGTAACACGGGGTCGCTCAAATGGGATGTTTCGGATAAAGAGTTGCCTATGTGGGTGGCGGATATGGATTTTGAAAGTGCTCCTGCGGTAAAGAGTGCCGTTGTGGCGGTGGCAGAGCGCGGAATATACGGATACAGCATAACATCCGATGAATATTTTTTGTCGGCATCGGAGTTTTTTGAAAAGATATCAGGATATAGATTTGCGCCCGAAGATATGGTGTATACAAGCGGTGTTGTGGCGGCTATTTCTTCTATGGTCAGAAAGCTTACAACTCCTGCCGAAAAAGTGCTTATCCAGGCACCCGTGTATAATATTTTTTATAATTCAATACTTAATAACGGTAGAGTTGTAGTATCAAGCGACCTCATATATAAGGATGGGGAATATACTATGAATTTTGCCGATCTTGAAGAAAAGCTTTCGGATAAGCAAACCTCATTAATGATACTTTGCAATCCTCATAATCCCGTGGGACGGGTGTGGAGTGCCGTGGAGCTTTGCGAGGTAGGAAGACTTTGTAAAAAATACGGAGTGACTGTAATAAGCGATGAAATCCACTCTCCCGTGACTACCCCCGGTGTGAGATATACACCGTTTGCCGCGGCATCCGATATTTGTGCAGACATTTCGGTTACCTGTATTTCTCCATCCAAGGCTTTTAATATTGCAGGATTGCAATCTGCGATAGCCGTGGCGAAAAATCCTCATTTGCGCCATAAGGTGTGGCGTGGGGTGAATACCGATGAGGTCGGGGAGCCTAACGTTTTTGCCGTGTCTGCATCAATGGCGGCATTTGGTGCGCTTGATTGGCTGGGAGAGCTTAACGAATATATTTATCAAAACAAGCTGTACTGTTATGATTTTATAGAAAAGAATATGCCTATGCTTAAGGTAGTGCGTTCTGATGCTACCTATCTTCTTTGGGTTGACGTTTCGAGTGTTTCGAATGACTCGGAAAAATTCGCACGGGGTCTGCGCGAGGCAACCGGACTCTATGTTTCGGATGGCGCTGAATACGGAGATGTGGGCAAATGCTTTATACGTATAAATCTTGGAACACAACGCGATAACGTTAAGCGCGGTATGAATATGCTTCTTTCTTATGTGAGTACATTGTGAGGTTGAAATGCAGATCATTAATTATGTAATGATTACTATGGCAATTATTGCGGCAATAGATCGAATGATAGGAAACAAATTCGGGCTAGGTGCGGAATTTGAGCACGGAATTAAGATGATAGCTCCCGTCACGCTTTCTATGGCGGGAATGCTCGTAGTTACACCGTATATTACCTATCTTCTGTCCGGTGTCGCACAGAGTTTGCCGACGTTTTTTGATTTTTCGGTAATCCCGGCTTCTCTTATTGCTAATGATATGGGTGGCGCGCATCTTGCGCTTTCGCTTGCCGAAAGTGAGGCTATGGGATATTATAATGGTCTTATCCTCGGCTCGATGCTTGGATGTACGGTGTCTTTTACTTTGCCGTTTGTTCTAGGTGCGACCGATAAACGTCATCATAAGAATATTATCACGGGTCTTCTTTGCGGCATAATAACCGTTCCGATTGGTCTTATAATAGGTGGTCTTATGATGAGCATTCCGTTTGTTGATATGCTCCTCGGCCTTATCCCTCCGTTAGTGCTTTCTGCTGTTATAGCCGTAGGTATACTGAAATTTGAGAGAGCTACCGTTAAAGTGTTTGTAGTATTCGGCTGGCTTATAAAGCTTGTAATTACTTTCGGTTTAATAGTAGGAATCGTTGAGTTCCTTACGGGATATGCCATATTGCCTTATATGAGTCCGTTCCCGGAGGTCTTCGAAATTCTTGTCAATATAGTTTGTGTTATGGCGGGAGCCTTCCCTCTGCTTTTTGTTTTGCGAAAGATTCTTTCGCGTCCATTCGCGGCGCTCGGAAGATTGCTCGGTATAAACTCGGTCAGCGTTTCGGGATTGTTTTTCACAATGGGTAACTCGGTCACGACCTTTGAAAGCGTTGATGATATGGATGAAAGAGGCGTCATTCTTAACTCTGCGTTTGCGGTATCCGCTTCGTTTGTATTTATAGACCACTTGGCATTCACGCTTTCCTTCAATGACTCATACGTTCCGGCGATGATCGTGGCAAAGCTGCTTTCCGGCGTGTGCGCTGTTGCATTTGCCTGCCTTTTCCTTAAAATTAAGAAGGGCAGGGAAGATTTGAGTTTATCTACATCATTAAAGTAAAATATGATTAACAGAGTTTGATTTTGGATGCCAAATATCCCAAAATCAAGCTCTGTTTTTTATGTTAATCGGTGCTTTGGAACGTTTTTGATGAAATTTCGCCATTTTAAGAAAAAGTCTTCCTAATTTATATATAGCTATATAATCGTTTTAATTCTGTTTGAAATAATGATGGAAAAATATTGGAGCAGGTGTTTTTTTGCGAGTTTTCGGCTGTTTTCTAATCAAAATATGAGTTTTCTGTCGTTTTTTGTAATTTGTTGAACATATACAAAAAAATTATTAAAAATTTTTCGACTTTTTTTCGAAAACCCCTTGACAAGGTGGAAATTTATGTTATAATATTATACTGCACTATAATCGCTTTTATTATGGGGGAGTTTTGCCCTTTTTTAGGGAAAAGTTCGGCTAAATGCCCAAAAAACCGCCATAAAACAAGGATTTTTTGTCGATTTTGCCACCGCCTCGCAGCCTAGGCAAAAACGCGCGTATTTGTAAATTTTCAGGAATGGAGTGATTCTATGTATGATGCTTAAACCCAAGAAGCTTGGCACTAATGTAAGACAGAGCTTTTCGAAGATCGAAGCAGCAACAGATATGCCGAATCTTATTGAGGTTCAGAAGGATTCCTACGAATGGTTTCTCAAGGAGGGACTTAACGAGGTTCTTCGTGACGTATCTCCGATAGTTGATTACACCGGCAATCTTTCTATCGAATTTACCGATTATACTATTGATCCAAATCCGAGATATTCGGTAGAGGAATGCAAGGACAGAACCGTTACCTACGATGCACATATGAAGGTGGGTGTTCGTCTTGTTAATAAGGCAACGGGTGAACTTAAGACCGCACAGGTTTATATGTGCGATTTCCCGCTTATGACCGATAACGGCACTTTCGTTATCAACGGTGCAGAGCGTGTTATCGTTTCTCAGCTCGTCCGTTCTCCCGGTATATATTATGGAGATGAGGTTGACAAGCAGGGTAAGCACAATTATACCGCCACCGTCATTCCTTACAGAGGTGCATGGCTTGAATATGAAACCGATGCATCCGGCGTTTTCTACGTTAAAATAGATAAGACTCGTAAAATTCCGATTTCCGTGCTTGTTCGTGCACTTTGTGCCGAGGGTCAGGATTCGGATGAGGCTCTCGTTAGCATGTTCGGCGAGGAGGATATGCTTATTAACACGATGGCAAAGGATGAGAGCGTTTCTCTTGCTCTTGAAAATCAGACTGCCTTCCGTGAAGAGGCCCTTAAAGAAATATATAAAAAGCTCCGTCCCGGTGAGCCTCCGCTTGTTGAGAGTGCAGAGCAGCTCGTAAACAACCTCTTCTTTGATCCGAAGAGATACGACCTGGCTCCCGTCGGAAGATATAAATATAATAAGAAACTTTCTCTTGCAAGAAGAATTGAGGGACAGACTCTTGCTTCTGCCGTGGTTAATCCCCTTACCGGTGAAATAGTTGCAGAGGCGGATACCCTTATTACTCGTGAGATAGCAATAGCTATCGAGGATAGCCTTGTTAACGAGGTGTTCGTTAAGGCCGAGGCAGGTGCTACCGTTAAAGTGTTCTCTAACGGAACCGTTCGCCCCGAGCTCGTTCTCGGATATGATCTTACCGAGGCAGGAATCAAGGCAGGCGAGAAGGTAAGATATTCCATACTTAACGAGATTATCGCAGAGGCAGACGCTGCAAATCTTTCAGGCGATGCAAAGCGTGAATTCATAGTAAAGAGTGCAAAGGAAAAGCAGGCTTTGCTTGCTCCCAAGCATATAACCAAGGAAGATATATTCGCATCGGTTAACTACCTCTTTAATATTACTCACGGTATTGGCTCAACCGATGATATCGACCACCTGGGCAACCGTCGTCTC
>CAYRJG010000003.1:21634-35718 GCA_964424525.1 uncultured Ruminococcus sp. | reverse complement strand
CATCCCCGGCGGCTTGGAATAAGATACAACCCAATAAAAAAGAGCCTGCGACGCAGATAAATTAGGAATTAGGAATTAGGAATTAGGAATTAGAAATGATACTTATTTAATTCAACATTCTGAATTCCGAATTCTGCATTTGCGCCATTGGCGCACTGCGCACAGACCCTTTGACAGACAAGAAATCGGCGGTAGGCACGAAAGTATCCTGCCGCCTGTTTTTATAGTCAAACATTCTACGAAATCATAAAGTGAGGTGAATAAAGTGAATAATAACGATCTTGACGTTTACAGATACAAAGTAGATTTTGCTGAGGTTGAGAACTATATGGATATTCACGGAGTATTGATGCGCGATTTGGATTTTCCTGATTATTATGGCGGAAACCTTGATGCCTTTTGGGATTGTATTACTGATCAATTGCTTAGCGGACTAACGTATATTGAAATATTTAACTTAGATAAAATCAAACGATTTAATAATTATGACGAACGATTGATAAATATTTTAAGAGAATGCAAGCATACGTACGGCAACAAATACAGTGAGAATTTTTTTGTTACGATAGTTCATCAGGACGGAACTCGCGAGGAAATAAAATAATCTTCCACCAAAAAAGGGGCTAGCTCAAATACAGTAAAATGTGTTTGGGATAGTTTCTTTTTGTTTGTAATTGATTTTAATAGAAGTCGACAAGGCACTTCTCTGCTCTTTGTTCTTTATTTAGTTCTATTCCCTATAAGAATAGCTATACCGGTGCCGATGAAGAGCGCGGTATGTGTGAAGAGATTGCCGTAGGCACCTGCGAGAAGGTCATATATTATCCAAAGGGATGAATTGGTTATATAGAGATATCTGTAATATTTTGCATTACTTTGAGCAACGCTCAAAACGAAGGTGAGCGCTGCAAGGAGCGCGAGAATATCATATAGTGCGGAGAATGTAAATAGATTTACGACAAGGAACAGGGCGGCATGAAGAATCACGAGCCAAATTGGAAGCTTTTTTCCGCGCGTATCGAAAACGTAATTTATTGACACCTGAACACATGCAACAAAACAGATTGCCGCTCCGCTATAGCTTGATACGCAAAAATAGCTTATTCCGACAAGCAGATTTCCAAGAAAATTAAAAATAAGTATAGTCTTCATCTTTTTCCCGAATGACCCGCATAAGCCGAGAACGGTGGAAACAAAAGAAGCTATATATGAAACTATTTCCATATCCTTAAAAACTCCAAAAAAAGAAATTCTAAAACATCATTTTATCGATAACATTTTAGCATATTTTTTTGGTATATGCAACATATTTTATATTTGCAATTGTACTTTTTTTAGAACATTAGCAAAAAGACTTGATTTTTATAACCATTTTATGATACAATTTCTAAATATATAATATTTTTATTTATATTAATATCTTTTGAGGAGGTTCTATGAACTCAGATACTTTACAAATTCTTATAGCAATTGTAATTTACATGGGCATAGTTATTGCTATCGGTGTTTATTACGCAAAGAGAGCTAATAAGAATTCAGACGAATATTACCTGGGTGGACGTTCCCTCGGTCCTTGGATGACCGCTATGAGCGCCGAGGCATCGGACATGAGCGGTTGGCTATTGATGGGTCTGCCGGGCGTTGCTTATTGGTGCGGACTTGCCGATGCGGCATGGACGGCAATCGGACTTGCGATTGGCACATATCTTAATTGGCTGATCGTGTCAAAGCGCCTTCGCCGCTATAGCATACGCGTTAAGAATTCCATTACCCTGCCCGATTTTTTCTCAAACAGATTTCACGAGAAAAAGCCTATTATTATGCTGATATCTTCGGCATTTATTTTGATTTTCTTCACAGTATATGCTGCCAGTTGCCTGGTAACATGCGGTAAGCTTTTCTCAACATTGTTCGATGCACCGTACATCCCTATGATGCTCGTTGGTGCTGCATTCGTTCTTCTTTATACCATACTCGGAGGATTCCTTGCTGAAAGTGCTTCCGACTTTATGCAGGCTATTGTAATGATTACGGCTCTCGCGGTTATCGTCATCGTTTCTACCGTCAATGCAGGCGGAATCGGTGCCGTTATTGACAATGCGAAGGAAATTCCCGGATTCCTTGAGTTCTTCAACCTTGCAACACCTGTTGTAGATGAAGCCGGCAATCAGATCGTAGAGAATGCTACCCCTATCTTTGGAGGGGCTACCCCCTACTCTTTCCTCACTATAGTTTCTATGCTGGCTTGGGGACTTGGCTATTTCGGTATGCCTCAGGTTCTTCTTCGCTTTATGGCTATTCGCCGCGAGAAGGAATTAACTACATCGCGCCGTATTGCTATGATATGGGTTATAATATCTCTCGGTGTTGCCGTATTTATCGGTATAGTCGGACGTCAGCTCTTCCCTGTAGCTCATCTTACAAAAGCATCGTCGGAAAACATCTTTATCACGCTTGCTACAAACGCTCTGCCGCCTATTTTGGCAGGTTTGGTTATGGCGGGCATTCTTGCGGCTACAATCAGTTCTTCGGATTCTTATCTTTTGATTGCCGCATCGGCACTTTCGAAAAACATATTCAAAGGTATTGCCAAAAAGGATGCAAGCGATAAGCAGGTCATGCTTATTTCCCGTATTACGCTCATCGTTCTGACAGCAATCGCAATCATTATTGCACTTGATGAAAATAGTGTAATCTTCTCAATTGTATCCTTCGCTTGGGCAGGATTCGGTGCTACATTCGGACCGTTAGTGATCTTCTCCCTCTTCTGGAAGCGCATTAACAGGGCGGGAGCTATCGCAGGTATGATTGGCGGAGGTGCTATGGTATTCATCTGGAAGCTTGGAATTGCTAAGCTTGGCGGTGTGTTCGCAATTTACGAATTGCTCCCTGCATTTATCTTCTCCTCTATTTGCATTGTTGTGGTTTCGCTTTTGACTGCTCCTCCCTCAAAAGAAATCGAGGAGGACTTTGAAGCGGTACGCTCCGGTGCGGCATCAGAGGAATAATTCCCACTAAATTATAAACAAAAAAGAAATAACCCTTGACCGTATCTTCACTCATACGATCAAGGGTTATTTCTGTTCACTCTTGATATCTAACATCTTTTGGTTATCCTCGCTTTCTTTATCTACCTATCATCTCGTATCAACCGTCAACACCCAAACACATCTCTTACTCTTTTTAGTTCTTCTCTAGCGAGAACTGCTTCATTTTTGGTTGCACTTCCACGAAAATGATTGGTGAAGGGGTTCATTTTGACTTTTTTTCGAAAGACTGATTTCGATCAAACCGTTTAATTTTATCAGCTTTTTGGTTTAAAATCTATATAATGCGTTACACCGCCGTGGTTACAACAAAATTTTATCTCTTTTCCTTATTTATTTTTGGTATTATTACGGTTTACTTGTTTGTGGCAAGTGAAAATCTAACGCTATCTGTTATATTTGTATTTTTCAGAATCGTTTTTTGTTGTTTGACCGGGAGATGCGTTTTATTCGTATCTTCCTTTGGTGCAGCCTTCGAATTTTAAGTCTGAGTTAATTTGCCATTGGACCGTACCTTCCTTTCTTCGCTTATAGTATATCACAGTTTTTCAAATATTTCAATATGGCATTTTATAAGTATTTTACAATTATTTTTTGTGCAAAAGAGAGAAATTGTGCGTTATGCCCATATAAGCCTTGACAATCGCACATTTTTATGGTAAAATAGAACTTGGTTGTTGCTTGTGAAGATATGCTTTCTGCGAACAACCGTTGATTTATGCCCTTTTGGGCTTTTTTCTTTTCGCACTATTTCTTTTAGAAAAGTTTTTAAGGTATAGAGCGAAAACGGTAAAGTTTTATCCTAAATATAATTAATTATTGATGAAGTTTATTGAAATTACTCTTCTGGTATGTTAAAATATAAAAGCAGTCATAAAGACAGTATATCCTAGACAAGGAGAAAATTATATGGAATATTTAATAGCCTGCGATCTCGAAGGCATTCACGAGGTAGTTGGCGAGCCCAATAAAGGACTTTTGCGTGAGCTTGATGATTACAAGGTTGCTATCAGAAACGCAGAAAAGGAAATAAACGCGGCGGCACGCGCGCTTTTCGATGCAGGAGCCACGAAGGTTGCGCTTTGGGATAATCACGGCGGCGGAAACAATATAAACGAGGATAACATTGATAGCAGAGTGATTCACGTTTATCATTTAAAGAACAAGCCAAGATTTGAGCTTGTAAAAGAACACAACTTTTCGGGAATCGTTTATCTCGGATATCACTCGCGCGAGGGTACGCTCGGTGGTGTTCTTGCTCACACATACAGCTCGGTCGCGATTCAATATATAAAGATAGACGGAAAACCGGTTGGCGAGCTTGATATTGACACTTACATTTGCGCGATGCACGGAATTGTACCCTTGTTCTCTGCGAGTGACGATATATGCAACAGTCAATTCAAGGAGCTTGCACCCGATTCTGTAACCGTAACAACGAAGTATGCAAAGGGCAGAAACGCAGCAAAATTCATTGACGAGGACAAGGTTCTCGATTCAATTTACAAGGGTGTATACGAATCCGCAAAGAAGAACATCTCGCCAATACATTACCCTACCCCTGCAAACGTGGAGATACGTTACACACGTATGGAGCTTGCCGAGGAAATGTATAAACGTGCAACAGCCATGGGAATACCCGTAAAATACGGAGAGGATGCTCATATTCTTCTGTTTACGTTTGAGAGAATTAACGATCTCCCGACCTTCGCATAAAGGAGGTATATTATGATATTAAAATGGATAAGAAAAAGAATTGTAAAAACAATTTTCAAGATTGCAATTTCTATAATACTAGGTATTGCTTTAATCTTCGTTGTAGCTATCGGAGGTCTTAATATTGCAAAATTTGCGATATATTCCGACTACTACGATATTGAAGATGAGGTTTGCGAGAATCCCGGACTCGGTGATGGATTTGTTTGCCAAGGTATTGCGGCGGCCGAAAAGGAAGGAAAAATACTCGTTTCGGGTTATATGAAGGACGGTGATGCCAGCAGAATTTACATTACCGACCTTGAGGATAATTCCCATTTCGTTACGCTTACAAAGGGCGGCGAGCCATTTGACGGTCATGCAGGCGGTATTGCCACAACGGATGACACGGTTTATCTTGCAAATAGTTCTCGGCTCTATACATTTTCACTTACTGCACTTCTTGCTTGCAAGGAAGGCGGTGAAATGGAAATAGGCGAAGGTGTTGAGGTAAATAACCACGCATCCTTTGTATATTCGGATGAAGAGTTCGTATACGTAGGCGAATTCAACGGTGCCGGGAACTACAAAACCGAGCATCCCTATGACACAAAAGACGGAACATACAACGCGATAATAACCAAATATTCAGTTGATGACCTCACTTCTCCCCTGAAGATATACTCAATACGCGATAAGGTTCAAGGTGCATGCTTTACCCCTGACGGAAAGGTTGTTCTTTCGACCTCATACGGTCTTGCAGACAGTATTTATTATGTATATAATGAAAGCGAGGCTACCGATTCGGGATTGATGCTTGACGGTGCACCTGTATATTATCTTGACAAATGCGAGCGCGAGATCAAGGGTCCTGCTATGGGTGAAGACCTTGACTACTCTAACGGAAAAGTCATAACTCTTACAGAGAGCGCGTCCGACAAATATATTTTTGGAAAGCTTTTCTTTGCTAACGATATAGTTTCACTTGATTTTGAATAACATATACGACAAAAAACAGGCATCTGCCGCTTTAATTCCAAGGCGGTAGATGCCTATTTTTATAAAGTTTTAGAGTTACACCGTAATATCAAAACTTGATTGTTCCCTTTTCGAGCTTTAAGGTGACAAAGCCATCCTTTGATTCGTCACCGATAAGCTCTGCAAGACCGTAGTTATCCTTCAAGGTAATTTCGCGCGCATATTTGGTGGTAAATTCAAGCGAGGTGATTTTGCCGTTCTTATACTTAAGGCTTACGAGAAGACCTCCGTAGCTGCGGAATTTCTTGAATTCGAGGCTATCCCATTCATCTGGAATTGCGGGAAGGAGATTCAAAAATCCCTCGTGCTCCTGAAGAAGCATTTCCTGGAGTGCATCGCAATAGCAGTAATTTGCTTCGAGGGTGAACGGCTTATTTGTAAAGCGGCTGATACCGTAACGCTTATAGTCACCGTTGAAATGGAATCCGTTCTTATCGCAGAAAAATTTACAGAACTCCCAAAGGCGCATATATGCCGCATTTCCTCTGCCTGCCATAGCGTAGACCTGCGCCATCATAGCATACGAAAAGCCGCACCACCAGCCGGTTCCCATTTCCTCAAGGTCGGCAATAGTTCTGTTGATGATTCTCTTATTTTCTGCGGTATCATAATTCATAAGATGAAGAGGGTAGATACACATAGTATTCGAAAAATGGCGGTGAGATTCGGGAAGCTTATGATTTTTATCGAGCATTATAATTCCCTCATCATTAACCGCGATAGGGTCAAGCTTTGAGAGAATCTCTTCGTACTTTTTAGGATCTTTACCAAGCTTTACAGAATAATCGCGGAGCTTGGTATAGAGATAGATAAGAAGCGAGAGGTCAAAGTTTGAGTTAGGCTCAAGATATGCTTCTTTATTATTATGATAGATTTCGGGAGAGGATGAGAGAGGAAGATAAAGCTTTCCGTCGCGCTCCTCCATAAGTGCGCGGATTGCCTTGCCTGTATCGCGGAAAATCGGATAAAGACGGGTTTTTAAAAACTTTTCATCACCCGTGTAGAGATAATATTCATCAAGGCTCTGTATCATCCATACCGTCATTATGGGAGCGTAGGAATACATCGCCCAGCCGCCGATAGGCTGACCGTCAATAGTTGAGCAAGAAGGAAGAAGATATCCGTCAACACCGAAGAATTCCTTTGCAAATTTCTTATAAGCATCACGCATATTCCAAAGGTAGTCTACTATAACCTCGCCCTCGGAAATACGGTTAGCCTTGAGATAATGCTGATAGGAAACCTGAACGTTGGTATCAAAATGATAGTCACCCTTCCACGGTGGTAGAGAATCGTTATCCGCAGTCCATACGCCCTGAAGCGCCATAGGATAAAATCCCTTACGGCTTGTTGAAGCAAAGTAATAATTAGATGCGTTATAAACGAACTCAACGAGCTTATCGGGAATTGTAAGACTTGATTTGCGGTTATAATTCTTCCACCACGCGATATGCTCGGAAAGAAGCTTATCAAAGCCGACCTCGGATACCGAAAGAAGCTCATTCTTTGCGAATGAAAGAACGTCGGGCGCATCATCTGTGGTAATTATCGTATAGAAAAGGTCGGTATATTCTTTCTGCTTTTTAGAAAGAACTGTTAAAGTATATGTATAGTCCGAGTGAGTCTTCTGAACGTAATAGGTGAAATCTCCGTCACGCTCCACCTTTGAGCGAGGATACTGAAGACACCAGTTCTCTGCGTCCTCGTCAAGCCCAGTATTGAGAGCGCACATTCCGTTCTCGTCACCCGATATATAATCGGGAATATGTATATCAAGCTCAAAATCACCCTTAACTCTGAACACGCCTATATGTCGGGTTGCACTGTTAAATACGCATATAGAATTTCCGCTTGGGAAGGTTATATCCGCAACTGCGGTATTCATATTGAGATAGGAATGAATATCATCTGACTTCTCATGAAAATCAAGGGTAAGTCTGCCGGCTGTAATTTTCGAGGGATAGGGGGTTATGTGAGAAAGCCTGTCAAAAAGGCGGTGATGTTCTGCCCAGTCCTCTTCGTTTCCTGCCTTGCCACATCTTGCAAGCTTAATAAGATTTTTATAATTAAAGCCTTTCTCAAAGGTCTGCTCGTTTGGTCTGTTATCCCAAAGGTCAATACGGTCAACCGAGATGCGGATAGGACCGTCACCGTAAATAAGAGAGCCGAGCTTTCCGTCACCTGTCGGGATGCCTGCATCCCATTCGGTTATGCTCTTTTTGAAATCGAGAATTTTCGTGTTCATACCAATACTCCTATTTTTAGTATTTATGCTTTAATTTTATAGGAAATATTCGAATAGGTCAATATATGATACTGTAAAAAAAGTGTAAAATCGTGCAAATTATTTTTCTTTCATATTGACTATTCAAGAAAAAAAGAGTAAACTTTAATAAAGCGAGGTGAATCCAAATGAACAAAACACTCTTGGTATGCGACGAGAAGCAGCGTGAGCGTGGAGTTTTGAGTGCCGGATATTGCAAATTTGAAGAAAACGGTGAGCGCGAATACACCTCCCGTGCAACGCGCGACTATCGATTAATTTACCTTGAGCGCGGCAGGATTCGGTATATCAAAAGCGGAAGAACCGTAATTTCCGCAAGCGCGCCAAGGCTTATTTTTCTCGCGCCCGGAACGCGCGACACAACTATATGTTCCTCTGACTGCCGCGATTTTTGGGTTAGCTTTTCGGGTTTTGACGAGGAATTATCCGAGCTTGGTCTTTCGAAGAATGTAGCCTTGCACAAAAAATGCGGTGAATCGAGAGAGGTTATATCAAAGGCGTTTTCTGACATTATCGAGGAGCTTGAATTAAAGGCGTGCGGATATTCCGTTGCTGCCGAACAGCGACTTTTAAAGCTGCTTCTTTTATTTTCAAGAGAGAACCTCAAGCTTCACCCCCGCCGTGATTCCGAAAAACGAAAAATCTCCCCTGCTCTTATTATAATGAACGAAGAAATCGGAAAAAGCTACTCGGTAGACTATTATGCACAAAAATGCAATATGTCAAAATCCTCATTCTTTCATATATTTTCAAGGGTAATGGATACTACACCTACAAAATATATCAACGAAATAAAAATGAAAAACGCTGAAAGTATGCTTTCCGAAACCGATATGCAAATTTCGGAAATTGCAGAAGCACTCGGATTTTCGAGCGCGCAGTATTTTTCGAACACGTTTTTTTCTTATAGTGGTATGCGCCCGGGCGAATACCGAAAGCGTCACATACTTTAATTTTCGGCATACGCTGATTAAATGACCATATATAAGCACAAAAACGCTCAAATATCTGTGAAAGAGTTTCAATAAAACACCATTTTCCTTTTTGTTCTTGAATTTATCGACATACCATGCTAAAATTTTTCTATGAGGTTCAAAATACCTTCCTCACTTTTTTAAAGGAGATATTTACAATGGATAGCATTAAGTTTAATAAAATCAACTGCCGAGTTATTGCCCACAGAGGTCTTAGCGGTATCGAATGCGAAAATACTGCAGCTGCATTTGTTGCCGCAGGAAACAGAAGCTATTTCGGAATCGAAACCGATATGCATATTACGAAGGATGGGAAATTTGCAATAACTCATGATGCAAGCCTCAAAAGATGCGCAGGGATAGATGCAAACGTTGAAGAGCTTGACTTTGAACAGATACGCGGCATAAAGCTCTACGATAAGACCGACGGACTTATTCGCTCCGACCTTGTTATTCCCTCTCTTGCAGAGTACATAAGAATATGCAAAAAATATGAAAAGACCGCGGTGCTTGAGCTAAAAGGAGGATGCTCCGACGAGGCTTACACACGAATGGTTGACGAAATCAGAGCCCTCGGTTATCTTGACGGCGTTATATTTATAAGCTTCGGAAAGGAAAATCTCCTTTCGCTTCGCAGAGTATACCCCGAGGCTGTAGCACAGTTCCTTTGCAATGAGCTTACCGACGAAAATCTGGCATTTATAAAAGATAACGGCTTTGACCTTGATATACGGCACATCGGTCTAACTAAAGAGACAGTTGATCTTGTTCACTCGCTTGGAAAGAAGATAAACTGCTGGACGGTTGACGATCCGTTGCGTGCTGAGGAGCTTGTTAATATGGGTGTTGACTTTATTACTTCGGATATCCTTGAATAATGCTGCATACAAAAAAGCCTTCCTTATTTTTCGGAAGGCTTTTTTCGATTAACTTAATTATGCAAGATCATATTCGCGGCGGAATACCTCGCCCTCAATATCCTTGCCCATAACGTATTTATATACCTGACGCACGTGCTTTTCAAGAAGACGCTTTTCCTTTTTCGATTTTGTTTCGCGGTAAAGCTCATCCACAGGCCAAGAAACTATCTGTGTTCCCTTTTTCTCAACGCCCTTGAGAATTGAGAAGGTAACCTTTGAGAGCTTTTTGCCTTCAAGGTAAAGATGCATAGCTATACCGTAATCGGGAAGATGCTTTTTTATTATAATGCGCGAGTTTGGTGACATATTGAGGTTGCCGAGCGAATATGCCACGGGAACACCGCCCTGCATTTCCGCTTTTTGAACCATATGAGAATGAGAGGCAAGAACGGCATCGGCACCCGCCTTAACTGCTTCGTTTATTACGTATTTTGAGAATGAGCCGGGCTCAATATTGAACTGACCGCCAACGTGAGGATAGCAGATAACGAAATCCGCCTTTTCCTTGGCTACCTTAATATCTGCTCGCATTTTTTCGATAAAAGGCTCGCTTTCTACGTAATCAACGTAATCGTCAGCCCTTGCGATAGTTGCCGGAAGTCCAACGAATTTCTTTATAAGTGCTCTGTTTTCATACTTAACGTTCGGGAATTTTCTGTCTACCCAAGTGTAATATTTCTTACGCACCTCGGGAGTATATGTAGGCACTTCAAACGGGCGAAGGACATTCATATTGGCAACGTGGGGATCCTGTTTATCATACTTACCGTTTGTGGTATAGGTATAAGCAACGAGCGCAAATTTCACTCCGTCGATTTCAAAATATTCCGCCTCTTTATGACCGACCTCCGGAAGGAACGCGCCGGTATACGGAAGACCGATCTTATTGAGCAAGCGAAGCGTTGCATACATACCGTCCACTCCTCTGTCCAGAGTGTGATTATTAATGACCGAAACGAGGTCAATTCCCGCCTTTTTCACCGCAACGGCAAATTCATCGGGCGCATTGAATTTAAAAAAGGTATCGGTATATCCGACTTCCTCACCCGCAAGAGGAAATTCTATGTTTCCGATAACAAAATCCGCATCAAGAATAAGAGGACGAAGCCTTGAAAAAACTCCGTCAAAATTATAAGTACCGTCACGTCTTTCGGAGGCTTTGAGAACAGGAGGCTCGCACATTATATCTCCGAGAACTGTAATTTTCATAATTTATCTCCAAAATTTCAAATGATATTTTACCGGTAAAAATATTTTATCACAGCTATTTTCTTTTGTCAATGAGCAAAACGGCAAAAGAGGGTAACTCAAGTTCGAAAAACTTGAGTTACCCTCGAATGCGTTAAGGAGCTAGGGAGATCCCACGCGAAAATTCGGGTTCTCCCGACCGAAAGGCGTATATGAATACATCGAGGTAGCGAAGCGGCGCGAGGATATTGAATGACAGTTATTAACTGTCAGACCCCGAGCGTGACCGAGCCGAAGCGAGACGGAAACGCGAACAGAAAATGACTATAATTAATTGGAGAAATTCAGAGAATTTCAACCATATAATATATTTTTAGCTCATTTGTCAAAAAGTGAGCTTTTTATTCTATTTCAGTCATTTTCGTTTGCGCCCAAATGCGCCAGCCACTTAAGTTTTTTTATCAATCTTTCTTTTGCAAACGCGGCAGGTAACGACAATCTTTCCCCGCCCGCGAGGAACACGAAGATATTCCTTACAATGCGGACATTTAAAATAGAGAAATTCCTTGCGCTCTCGACGCACAAGCTTTTTGAAATTCTTTTTCTTTTGACGCTTATTTTTTATTGCAAGAAATTTATCAAGCTCCAGCCTGCGCTTATAGATATTACGCGAGAATGTTCTATACAATATGTATACGCAAAGAGCAAAAGCGAAAATCGAGAGGAAACCGAGATACGGTATAAACGATAGCACGCAAAGGACTATAAGCACTATATTCAAAAATTTATTAAGCGCATCCGTGCCATAGCACTGTGAAAGCCGAAATTTTAATCTGTTCAAAAGGTTTCTCATTTTTCTCTCCTGTTTTTATATCAGTCTTTCCGACTGTATTTTCCGTTTATTGCCGATTTGATATATTCTTTGGCTGTGACGGAATCTTTTTATACGAATCCGCAAAAATAGGCGGAAATTCAAATATTGAAGCGGTGTCCTCATCTATATAAAGCGAAACAAATTTCAATGACTTACCGCTTTTTTCTTTTATAAATCTCACCGAGGCAAAGAAAACCGTCATATATATCGCTTATATCGGTTTCGGTATATTCTATATCGGGGTAGACCATAATACTCTTCCCCGTGTTAATTTTTCAATGCTTTTACGAACGGTTTTAACGCATTCGACTTTGCCGCGATATACGGGTACAGCACCTACGGAGTCTACAAGTGACGTAACGACGCGACCGGATAAAAACGCAAAAAAATTGAATTTGCGCTTTCTTTTTTCTAGCCTTTCGGTAAAGATATAATCAGCGTATGACGGTAGGCATCCTTCTTTGTCAAGAAAACAGAAAGCACGTAAGGACTTGGTTCACATTCGAGCCACATCAGCTTGGTAAGAGAACCGTGCATATTAAGGTGGCGGCAAACGTAAACTACCCCCTCATCACGCGTTATTACGTTTGAACGGTAGCTTTTGGTAAAAAATCTTGCAATCGGGCTAAGGAAGCGCGCGAGTCTGCCATAGGAAGATTTTTTTGATGACTTTTGTGCAAACAGCCAAGCTCTTTGTATCTGATAGCTGAAGATTGAAAGCACAAGATCTCCCACCGCCTTCGTAATAGTGAGATTAAGACCGATGAGATTTCCGAAAAGGAACACCAATCCGTATGATGCTCCAAGCTGACAAAGCCAAATGGTATAATAACGAAAAATCGCGCTCTTCCCTTTTCAGCCAAATACATATTTGTAATTAAATATAAAATTAAAAACCGACGAACCTACTCTCGCCAAAATCGTTGCAATAAGCGTATTTAGGGCACTTATCTCTCCCGGAACAATAGTCGAGAGGATAAAGAATATCAAAACGTCAAGAATGGCACTTATCGCAGAGGATATGAGATACCAATTAAGATTTTTAAGCACCACACCAAGCATACGCGCGCTATCGGATATCGTTTTAAAATGAGAAACGTGTTCCTCGGGATTTTCCGGATAAACGGTTTCTATCGGGACCTCAATGATAGGTATGCATTCTCTTTTTGAATAAATCAGCATTCCCATCTCGTATTCAAATCTATCACCGCGAACAGTGGAAAGTTCTACCGCACGCGCAACAGAAAAGGCGCGCAGACCTGTTTGAGTATCATACACACGGCTTCCGTATAGAAATCTGAATTTCCGTCTTATATTGCGGTTTCCAAACTTACTCCTAGCAGGAACTATCGGCAATTCAAAATTGCGAGAGCCAAGTATTATTGCCCGCGGATGCTCCAATGCCATAGAAAGCAAAAGCATTACATCCTCTATTCTATGCTGACCGTCACAATCTGCCGTGACAATAATATCATTTTGCGAAAAATTCTCCGCGCAATATGCAAACGCATATTTTAAGGTGTATCCTTTACCGTGATTTTGATGATAAGAAAGACAAGCGGATTTCTCAATTTGCGATATTTTTGAGAAGGTATGCGTAAATTCTTCTCCGCTGCCGTCATTCACCATGACAATTTTATCAACGGTTTCGGAAAGCTCTGCTACATAGTCAACAAAGGAGTCCGGCGGCTCATAAGCCGGTATTACGGCAATTCTTAAAGGCTTATCGTTCTGCATTATTTACTCCATTTAGCCAAAGCATAAATTATACGTCCGTTTATAATTACACCTCTGCATATTCGCATACGAGAGCAGTATATTCTTCAACATCAAGTATCGTTTCACCGTCTATCTGAAGGGCTGTGGGACGGTCAAATTTCACCGTTATCTCCTTACCCGTAAGAACGGTTACGTATTTTTTATGTTCGACGTGAGTTCCCTTGAATATCGAAGGGAATATCGACAGAGTTTTAAGCTTTCCCGAATCGTGGAATATCATAAGCGAGGGTGATCTCGATCCTCACGTTTCTGGTCGGGGGTAGGAATCATACCGCCGCCGTAATG
>CAYRJG010000003.1:0-21624 GCA_964424525.1 uncultured Ruminococcus sp. | reverse complement strand
TAATGACTGCCGTGCATTGTCGGAGCTATCCATACTCTATTATAATGCTTTGTTACACCGTCAACGGTAACGGTCGCGCCCGTTGGCTTATAGTGAAAAAGCAACCCCTTAATGCTATAGAGGTATAATTCGGAACCTTATGTAAAGCCTTCAATTCATCGCCTACCTCACAGCAATAACCGTCAATTCCATATCCTACACCGTTTATGAATTTATAGGTTTTGCCCTTTACGGTAACGGTGGGCAAGTCCACTATATAGTCGTTAACAAAGAACGGCACACGAGTAGCAAGATTACCTGTATCAAGGCAGAAATCGTTTCCCGTTCCCGATGGATAATAGTATATATTTTTTTCGGGTTTTGCGTCGCCTATTCCGTTTACGAATTTATTGAGTGTGCCATCGCCGCCGAAGATGTAAATCTCATCCGCGGAATCAAGCATCTCAAGAAAGTCCTTGAAGCTTGCTATTTCGGTCATATTGACAAGCTTGCATTTTTCGTTGCAAAGCACCGAAAAGCATTCTGCATCCACTCTGCTATTACCGCTTCCTGACATAGGATTAAAAAGAAGATATTTCATAATATTAACGTCCTCCCAAAGAAATTTTAATACTTTAAGACAATAATATATATGAAATATTAATTGAAAATAAACCAAGCTTGTAATTTTATTTGCAAGAATTCCCTTTTGGAAGAATTACGGTAAATACGGTAATTCCGCCCTCACTCTCGGCAATACATTCTCCACCGTGAAGCTCTACTATTCTTTTAACTATCGCAAGACCGACTCTGCTACCCGATGAGCTGTGAGATTCATCCGTCCGGTAGAATTTATTCCATATCTTTGAAATCTTGTCAGACGGAATTTCAGAGCCTGTATTTGAGAAGGTAAATACAAGAGAATTTTCCGATTCGGATATTGAAAAATTGAATTTTTTTTACCGTCAGGCGTGTATTTTACCGCATTATCAAAGAGATTTATCCAAACCTCGGAAAGGAGCTCTTTTTATGCCGTAATATTATATTCCGAGAAATCAATATCAAGCTCTACGTCAATTTTTGACCATTTCGGTTCAAGCAATAGCACGCACTTGAGTATCTGCTCCTAAACATTAAATTCCGACTTATCTTTAAGAATTGTTTGATTCTCTATTCGAGTAAGATTCAAGACGTTTGTTGCCATACCCGAAAGGCGAATAGATTCCTCTTCGATTGCCGCAAGATACTGTTCACGCTCCGCATCGGAAAGATTTCCGCATCTTAAAAGTTTTGCATAGCCCAAAATATAGCAGCGGAAAGCAATAGATTACTGCCCTCGAAGGTGTATTAGTCAAGAACGAAGATTAGCGTTATCAATAGGTTGATAAAAAACACGAGAGAATATACCAATGTGAGAGATAGATGTGTTTTTTCTCAAGAGTTGTTACCTTTTTCTTTTTTTGCGGAGTAATAATCTTTTTCATTTTTCACCGCCTTATAAGCGAGCCCTCTTACAGACTGAATTTCAAATTCGGGGAAATTTTCCGTTCATTTGCGGAGTCTTGCAATATGTACGGTGACGGTTTCCCAACCCGTGTCACTATCCCGCCCCCATATCTCGTCCATTATCTGTATACGCGTGAAGATTTTGCCCGGGAATGAAAGAAACTTATAAAGAAGAAGGAATTCCTTTTGCGACATTTCCACAGTCACGCCTTGGCGCGAGAGAGTCATAAAATGGTAATCGAGAGTCGCCTCACCTATCACAATTTTCCGTTCACTTGCAATTCTCGCGCGGCGAAGGAGCGCTTTTATTCGGTAAAGCATTTCCTCGTCGTCTATCGGCTTTGTCATATAATCGTCAATTCCGAGTGAAAAGGCTTTATGCTTATCCTCGGAAAGCTGCATTGCCGATACTATCAGAATAGGAAGATTTTCGTTAACCGTGCGAAGTGAGCGAGTAAATTCATATCCATTCATTTTCGGCATCACTATATCCAGCACAACAAGGTCGATATGTTTATTAGATAGAAAACATTCTGCACCTCCAATGTTGCTTTTTTATATTTTACAACCTATTTATTAATTTGGTATTAACTTACGTAATTTTTTCTGTTACTATAGACAAAAAATAAAAAATATGTTAAAATCAAAACAGAAATCATCCGAGGAGAAATCAAAAAAATGATTACCGATAAAAAAGGAAACAAATACTATAAAATCGCGCTTCACATACATTCTACTATATCGGACGGTCGGCTCTCCCCCGAGCAAATCGCAAAAGAGTATAAAGCTCACGGATTTGATGCAATAGCCATCACAGACCATTGGAAATATGGCGCAGGCGGTGAAATAGACGGACTGAAGATAGTTTCGGGCTGTGAATATAACACGGGTGCCGCCGACACAATGACAGAAGGAGTTATGCACATACTTGCCTTCGGCATGAAAAGCGACCCACAACCGAAAAGAGATGCAACAAGGCAACAGATTGTCGACGCGATACGCGCGGTGGGCGGTATGGCGGTGCTTGCGCATCCTGCTTGGTCACTTAATACAGTGGAAGACCTTCGTGAGCTTTCGGGAATTGAGGCAACCGAGATATACAACGCAGTAAGCGAGGCAGGACAAAGCCTACGCCCCTATTCCGGATACTATGTTGACCTCTGTGCAAACGCAGGACTCTACCCCAAGTTGCTTGCAACCGATGACGCGCACTATTACGAGGGCGCGGATCACTGTAAGGGTTGGATAATGGCAAAACTTGATGAGCTTTCGGAAGATGCTATACTCGCGGCTATAAGAAACGGAGATTTCTATGCGACCGAGGAACCCGAGCTTTACGTTGAACGAATCGGAAACAAATTGATAATCGATTGCTCGCCTTGCTCTCTTATCGGAACCTTTTCAAATATGTCTTGGGCGGAGGGAAGAGTTTTGCGCGGTGATGGACTCACACACTTTGAATACGAGATAAAGCCAATTGAAAAGTGGGTAAGAGTTGAGGTAACCGACTCAAACGGCAAGCGAGCATACAGTAACGTTTTCGTAGTTTGATTTATTTTTGACAAATATTTCAAAGCAGAAAAGGTGATAGAAAGCTAATCTCTATCACCTTTTTACATTATTTTTTTAATCGTTCAAATCGCAAGCTCGTATACTATTGCTTCCCAAGGCGAAAGCTTGCGCCCCGATACAAGAATATCATCCGGTTCCGAGTAGTTTGCAAGCAGGCGCGACCATTTATTTTGCGAGAGTGCCTTTGGAATCTTAAGTGCTACACTCTTATCGGAATGGTTTGCTATTACAAGCAACGTTTCTCTTGCGCATTTTCTCGTATACATAATTATCTCGGGATGATCCTCGAGATAAAATTCAAGCTCACCGTCAATTATTGCGGGGTGCTCGGCTCTCATATCCGAGAGCTTTCTGTAATACGCGAATATAGAATCCGGATTTTTGCGGTCTGCCTCAAGATTTATCTCGGTATATCGAGGATTTACCTTCATCCAAGGTTTGCCCGATGAAAATCCCGCATTTTTGCTTGAATCCCATTGATAGGGAGTTCTTGCGTTATCGCGGCTCCGCGGCGCGAGCGTTTTTATAGCCTCGCTCGGCTCAACGCCCGAATTTATCATCGAATGATAGTCCCCTACCGTGTAACAGCAATTATAGTCTTCAATGCTATCAAAGATAACGTTTGTCATACCAATCTCCTCACCTTGGTAAATAAACGGTGTTCCGGGGGTGGTATGTAAGAGAGTTGCTAAAAGCTTTGCCGAGGGAATACGGTATTCACCGTCACTTCCATAGCAGGATACCTGACGGGCAGAGTCATGGTTCGAGAGATATTGAACAGGCCAAGCGTTATGCTCTATTACCTTTGCCCATTTTTTCTGCACGTTTCTGAAATGTTCCGGGGTGAGTGTGTAAAGGCGACGATGAGAGAGCTGGAAATGATATACCATATCAATCTCTTCTCTTGACTGCGAAACGTAATCAACCGCATTCTCGCTTGTAACACCTGCGCCCTCACCTACCGTCATACAATCGCGCGGTCCGAATACCTCGCTGTGCATTTCGTGAAGAATCTCGTGGATTCCCTCAACGTTTGTGCACATAGAAGGGTCAACGACAAATCCGTTACGGTCAAGAAGGACATCCGGCTCTTTTTTGGTATCGGGAAAGCCCTCGGGCTTTTTGAATCGGGTAAATATATCGAGTCTGAAACCGTCAACACCCATATCGATCCACCAATGAAGCATTTTATATATCTCGCGGCGAAGCGGCTCGTATTCCCAGTTTAGGTCGGGCATTTTGATTGAATACTGGTGAAGATAGTATTCCCCTGTTCTCTCGTCGAATTCCCACGCAGAGCCGTTTCCCTCTCGGAAATAGCTACCCCAGTTATTAGGCTCGTGACCGTCCTTTGGGGGTTGCCATATATAATAGTTTCTGTAAGGGTTGTCCTTTGACTTTCTTGACTCGCGGAACCACTCGCACTCATCCGAGGAGTGATTAAGTACCATATCCATAATTACGCGGATGCCCATTTCGTGCGCTTTGTTGAGCAGCTCACGAAAATCATCAAGCGTTCCGTATGCAGGGTCTATATTGTAGTAATCCGAAACGTCATAGCCGTTATCAACTTGAGGTGAGGTATATATTGGAGTAAACCAAATGCAGTTAACTCCCAAATCGGAAAGCATCTGTAGCTTTGACATAACTCCGCGCAGATCGCCTATTCCGTCACCGTTTGAATCGCAGAAGCTCTTGCAATAGATTTCGTAAACTATCGCCTCCTGCCACCATTTCTTTTTCATTTTCGTTCTCCTTTTTGAGTTTTCTCACATAATTTTACAACGGTATTATACACAATTTTCCGATTTAAGTCAATTCCCCACCGTAAAGATGATGAAATTATCCAACAAAAAGTCAATTACGTTCAACTTTTTCTTTTTATATAGCTCAAATCACATCCAAATTTCATTTCAAAAACGAATAAATATGCGATTTATGCAAGGTTATTTATAAAATATTTAGTATTTCTTGAAAATATTTGCAAAAATGACTTTACAAAACGTGTTTTGTGTAGTATAATGATAGCATCATTCGCTTTACATCATTATTATTTTGGCGAAAAAGAAAGGAAACAAAGAAGATGAAACGTTTTGCATCTCTTCTCCTTGCGCTCTCCCTTCTTGCAACCTCCGTTGTAGGTCTTGCATCCTGCGGCGACAAGAGCGACTTGGAGAAAATCCAAGAAAAGGGTTATTTCGTATGCGGTGTTACCCCTTTTGAAAAAATGAACGAACAGCTTCCAAACGGAACTTGGACCGGCTTTGAGTCGGATTTTGCTGTTGAGGTTGGTAAAATCCTCGGCGTTGAGGTTAAATTCCAGGAAATCGACTGGGAGCAGAAGTATAACGAGCTTAACTCCGGAGCAATAGACTGCATTTGGAACGGCTTTACCGCTAACTCAAGCGATGACGGCATCAAGAGAAGCGACCTTGTCGATTTCACATACGGCTACATGCTCAACCAGCAGTGTATCGTTGTAAACAAGGCTGACCTCGCAAATTACAAAACCGTTGCAGATCTCAAGGGTAAGACTGCCGGTGTTGAGGGCGGAAGCGCAGGTGCAAGCTTTGCAGCCGGTGTTGAGGCAAAGGAAGTTATCAGTGCCCCTTCTCAGCTCAAGGCATTTGACGAAATCAGAGCCGGTGCAGTTAACTTTATCGTAGTTGACATCGTTCTCGCTCAGAACCTCTGCGGCAAGGGAAGCAACGCAGATCTCGCAATCGTTGAAGATATTCAGCTTGATTCCGAAATCTATGCAGTAGGTTGCAGAAAGGACAGCGATCTTACCGCTAAAATCAACGAGGCTATCGAAACTCTTGATAAGAACGGCAAGCTTCTCGATCTTGCAACAAAGTATGGCTTTGAGAACGTTCTCAAGGTAAGCAAAACTATCGACTAATATTTAATACGTAAAAAGGCGAAATAAAGGATTAACAGTATGGGTTTCTGGGAAGTAACGTTAAGCTTGCTTCAAGGACTTGAACAGACATGTTTAATATTTGCGCTAACACTTTTGTTGGCACTCCCTCTCGGACTTTTGATATCGTTCGGCTCTATGTCAAAATTCAAGCCACTTGCCTACTTAACGAAAATTTTTGTATGGATAATTCGCGGTGTACCGCTGATGCTTCAGGTTATAATAGTCTTCTATGTACCTGGTCTTATTTGGGGAGCTCCGATATTCTCGCGTTTTGCATCCGTTGTCGCGGCATTTGTAATCAATTATGCCTGCTATTTCTCGGAAATCTATCGCGGCGGTATAGAGAGCATTCCGCGCGGTCAGTACGAGGCGGCGCAAGTGCTTGGTATGACAAAAACCGAAACATTCTTCAAGGTAATTCTGATGCAGGTAGTAAAGCGTATTCTTGCGCCTATGTCTAACGAGGTAATAACTCTCGTAAAAGACACTGCCCTTGCAAGAGTAATTATGGTCGTGGAAATAATTCAAGCGGCACAGAACTATGCAGCGTACGGACTTATGTGGCCACTCTTCTATACGGCAATATTCTACCTTATATTCGTAGGTCTTCTTTCGCTTCTCTTCGGTTTTCTTGAAAAGAAGTTGAATTATTACAAGGTATAAGGAGGGCTTACGTATGGCATTTCTTGAAGTCAAAAACTTAAAAAAGAAATTCGGAAGCACGGCTGTTCTCCACGGAATAGACTTCTCGATGAATAAAGGTGAGGTTGTTGCGGTTCTCGGCTCGTCCGGCGGTGGAAAAACCACATTTTTAAGATGTCTTAATTTTCTGGAGCGACCGGATGTTGGAACTATCGATATCGAGGGAGCATTTCATTTTGATGCATCCCAAAAATATAACGATACGGAAATACGCACTATGGGGTTAAAAATGGGACTTGTGTTCCAATCATTTAATCTCTTTCCGCAATACACCGCTTTGAAGAATGTGTTGCTCCCGCTTGATCTTCGTTCAAAGGAAAAGATAAAGACAGAATATCCCTTTGGAAACAAGCGTAAGGAAGCTTTGGAAAAGGCTCACAAGGAAAATCTTGAAAAAGCAAAGAGCATTCTTTCAGAGGTTGGGCTTTCGGATAAAGCCGGAAACTATCCCTGCCAGCTTTCGGGCGGTCAGCAGCAGAGAGTTGCTATTGCGAGAGCACTTGTAATGCAGCCCGATATACTCTGCTTTGACGAGCCGACATCGGCGCTCGACCCCGAGCTCACGGGCGAGGTTATCAGAGTTATCAAGGAGCTTCGTGACAAGGGGCATACTATGATAATAGTTACGCATGAGATGGAATTTGCGCGCAACGTTTCGGACAAGGTTGTTTTCTTCGCTGACGGTGTTATCGAAGAGATGGGAACTCCCGATGAAGTTTTCGGCAATCCGAAATCCGAAAAGACTATCGCATTTTTGCGCCACGCGACCGAGCTGTTTTAAACTTAATAATTTGGCATCTGTTTGCACACTTTAATTTCTGCAAGCAGATGCCTTTTTTCTTTTTTCAAAATCTTCATTTTATTAATATTATATTTATATTTTTTGTATTTTTTTCGAAAAAACTATTGACAAAAATCCCCCTCGGATGTATAATGAATTCGCAAAGATAACCTTTTCGTTATGTGTTATAACTTTTTGATTATACGGTTATTTTCTTAATATAATAAAAGGATAATAACTATGTCCTCATTAAAAAAATACGAATACGTGATTGCTATTGCAAGCTGCGGTGGAATATCCCAAGCGGCAGAGGAACTCGGCATCGCGCAACCCGCCTTGAGCAAGTATTTAAAGAAGCTTGAGGAAGAACTTGGTCTTGAGCTTTTCAACCGAAGCAGCCTTCCGATAAAAACGACTCGCGCAGGTGAGCTTTTTATAGAAACGGGAAAGGCTATGCTTGATGCTGAAAGGCAGTTAGAAAAGCAGCTTGACGAGATAAAAAAGAATGAAAGCTCTGTTATTCGCATTGGAATAAGTCCCTCTCGCTCCCCCTATATGATGCCGCGCATCATAAAGTCATATAAAGATAAAATCGCAGACGGCAAAATAATAATCGAGGAATGCATGACAACAGAATTGAGCGAGCACCTTGCAAACGGAGAGCTTGATCTCATTATCACACTTCTTGATGAAGATACCGAGCATTTTATGCGGGTTGATTTATTTGAAGAATCTCTTCTTCTTGCTCTTCCCGTAGCATACGGCAACAACGATATATCCGAGGCGTTGAAAACGCTTCCGTTAATAAGTGTCGGGCGCGGTCAGGCACTTTGGCAGACAATGAACAGTATAGTCCGCAAAACCGGAATTCCCGAACCGGCAATAGAAGCCCAATCGATAGAATCGGCAATTTCGCTTGTAAAGGCGGGGCTCGGTGCAACCATTGTTCCCTCTTATATAGCGAGCTTTGGAGAATCCGATAAAACGAACAATCTTCGTTTTATAGCCCTCTCGAAGCTTGGGATCGAAGAGTCGAGTGCGCTTTACAAAAGAAAGGTTTGCCTGTTTTTCAGAAAGGAGCAATTCCTTACAAAGTCGGAACAAGCACTTATCGAGTGCGCCGAAAATTTAAAGAACGATTATAAATAATAAATATAAATTTTTTCAAAGGAGGAAGGCAAAATGCCATCAGCACTTATTTATCTCGGAATAATGCTTGCGGTAATCGTGGTTTGGTTTATGCTTTTGAAGCGCCCTGTATATGAAGCGGTCTTTATCAGCTTTATCATCCTGCTTGCGATAACGAATAAGTGGTCGGCTCTCGGCACTTACATAGTTGACGGTCTTTCGACCTCACTGCTTTATTCGATGGTCGCATTCGTCGCAATGTCTATTATTCTTACAAAAACAAAAATTATCGATAGCTGCGTTGCTATCATTCTTTCCTTGCTTGGAAGAGTTCCCGGAGGCGCGGGTTACGTTTCTGTAATCGCATCAAGCTTTATGGGTGCACTCTCGGGCAGCGGCCCCGGTAACGTTATGGCAACCGGTGCTATCACTATTCCCGCGATGAAAAAGACCGGCTTCCCTGCGGAGCTTGCGGCGAATATTGAAAGTAATGCAAGTTATCTCGGAAATATGATTCCACCCTCGTCTAACATCGTGGCGGCTCTCGGAGCTTTCACAGCACTTTATCCCACCTCTAATATGACTACCGGTCAATTTTGGATTGTTCTTTGGGGTATTTCACTTTGGTTCATTCTCCAGAGAGTTCTTACAGTTTTCATTTTCTGCAAATATTATAAGGTAAAGGCTATGCCCAAGGAAGATCTTCCGAGCCTTAAGGAAACCTTTAAGGCAGGATGGCAGGGACTTCTTCTTCCCGTTATCATCCTTCTTCCCTTCCTTCTTGATTATCTTTTCAAGGATGGCTTCTTCACAGCAAGACTCGGTGCAAGCGGTGCTTCGTATTTCTCGAAATCGGTTCTGCTCTTTACCCCCGGTATTGCGGCACTCTTCTCCTGTCTTATTGCCAAAGATAAGAAGATAGTTACTCCTCACGGAATTGCAAAAATGTTTGCAAACGGTGTTAAAACTATTGCCCCTGCTGTTGGCGTTTGTATCTTCGGTTATATGATAGGCTCGCTTTTTGCCGATCTCAATGTTGCCGGTGATCTTCTTCTCTTTATCGAAGGAATACACTTTAACAAATTCGGACTTGTTGTATTTATCTGTGCAATAACCTGTTTTCTCGGAATGGTTATTCCCGGCTCGTCGCTGGTTGTTATCTTCGGTCCTGCGTTCATAACCACTCTTGCATCGGTTGGAGTTAACCCAATTCTCGCTGCGGCTATGCTTCCCTGCATTTGCGGCGTTATGTGCGGTATCACTCCCCCTCTCGGACTTGGTATGTATGCCGGAATGTCGCTTGCCGAATCGGATTTCTCAAAGACATTCAAAAACAACCTTTGGTGGGTTGCCGCGCAGTTTATAATGGAAGTCATAACACTTATGGGATGGCTCCCGATAATGGGATTATAAGGAGGGTGCAATAATGAAAGAAAAGCTTAAGAAAATTTCAGACGTATGCAAGCTTATATTCGGCTACGGCATTATGATATCCCTCTTTATGGGCGCACTCGTTTTCATCGGCTACGTTGCAGCTCTCATAATCGGCGGTGATACTGCCGCTGTGATGTGCGATTTTATTTACAAGAAAATCGTTCCGGTTATGATATATATTTCCACCACTATGGTACTGTTTGGACTCGTTGCAATGTACCTTGCAGGTGAGATGGCTCTGACCGCAAATAAGAAAAAGGCTTCAGCCGAAGAAGGCGAAAAGTAAAATTTAATAAAAAGCTCTTGTTACTTGCATTACTCCACTTGGAATAACGGCAGGCAACAAGAGCTTTTTTATTTTCAAAATTATTCATCACTGTATTGCTTGGGGGTTACGGAAAAACGCTTTTTGAAAAGACGAATGTAATTCGAGGTATCGGCAAAGCCCGATTTCGCACAGGCTTCGTTAACGCATTTTCCATCCCTCAAAAGCTTACGGGAATAGGCAAGCTTTTTCATTTCAAGATAAAGCTTTGGAGTGGTGTTCAGATTTCTTTTAAAAAGGCGGTTAAGAGTGCTTTGACTGATATAATACTTTGCAGTAAAATAATCGAGATTTTTAATTGATTTGAAATTTTTATTGATGTCAGCAAGAATAGCACCAAAAAGAGTTTCACTATCGCCGCACCTAGGCTCTCTAATTATAAATTTGCGAAGTATACCCAGCATTTCAAGCGTGAGATAAAATCGGGTATGGGTATCTTCTTCGGCTTTTTTTGAAAAAAGCTCATCATAAATTTCAAGAAGGCGGAGGTTGGATTTTTCATCAGGGCGAATAAGGTTATCCCTACCAAGCTCGTGCAAAAGGAAATCCTCAAAGATAAACGAGCTTTCTACATCAAACCAAAAGCAAAGATGGCGGTGAACCGAACGAGAATTCAGAATACAGTTATGCATTTCATTTGGCTTTGATATTATCGCATCTCCCGGTAAAAGCTTATAGGTAACGCCCTCCACGGCAAAGGACACGTCCCCCTCGACTAGGATATAAAGCTCCAGCGTATCATGCAGATGCGGTGTCCAGTTTCTGGGATTTTCCTCGGAAACCTTATTCGAATAATAATATTTGACACTATATCCGCACATATCGGGTATATTCAGATGCCGTGTTTTCATAGCTCATCTTCCTTCATAAATATTACGTAACTATTATATAATTTATCTATCAATGTGTCAATAGGTGAATTGTTTTTCGAGAATTTTGATTAAAAACATTCATTTCTTTTCACCGAAAACAGCGGAAATTGATAAAAAGTGAATACTCTTTCCACTCAACAGACAAAAAAAGATAAATTTGCTATGGTAAAATAAAAGCAGTACGAATTTTTACCAAAAAGGAGATTGCTATGTCAAAAATTGCTTTTGTTGGATTTGGTGAGGTTAACACGCCAAAGGATATTATAATAAGGAAATGCAAGGCGGCGGCTGAAAGTCTTTCTATACTCGGCGTTGACCTTATCTCGGTTTATCCCGTAACCGACGACTACGAGGAAAAAGACATAAGGAGTGCCGTTGAAAAGCTCAAGGGTGCGGAATTTGATGCACTTATCGTTTGTATTGCGGGTTGGATCCCGACTCACGCAGTTGTCAAGGTCACCGAGCATTTCAGAAATAAACCCATGGCACTTTGGGGACTTTGCGGCTGGATGGAGGGGGACAGACTTGTCACCACAGCCGATCAGGCAGGAACAACCGCCATAAGAAAGACATTCTGTGATTTAGGATATGATTTTAAATATTTCTATGATATTATCGGTCTTCCCTCGAATGCCGAAAGAATAAAGAATTACTGCACTGCCGCATCTGCTGCCGCAAAGCTCCGCCACGCTCGCACCGGTATGGCGGGTTACAGAGATATGAACCTTTACGGAACACAGGCAGACGGTCCATCTTTAAAAAGAGTTGTAGGCGCGGAAATTGAAACCTTTGAAATGTTAGAAATCGAGCAGAGATATCAAAACATCACCGATAGCGAAAAGCAGGCGGTTATCGACAGATGTATGTCAAAGTGGAATTTTTTAAAGAGCGCAAATCCCGATAGCATGAAAAAGGCGGCGGGATACTATCTCGCAGTCAAGGCTATTGCCGATGAGCGCGGATACGAGGCGATTTCCTTAAAAGACGTTGACGGAATGAAAAAGCTTTTAGGCTTCCCTCCTGCACCTATATTTATGCTACTTGCAGACGAGGCAGGTCTTTGCACAATTCCCGAAAATGACTGCCTTGGCAATATCACTCAACTAATGGTTAGGTATCTCACAGGTCAATGCGCGTTTTATCTTGAGTTTTACGAATTTTTCAGTGACAGAGTGCTTGCCGGTGTTCCCGACTACGTTCCTGCCGAGGTCACCGACGGTGGTGTTACCGTTATGCCGGCTGCATTCGGTGAGCTCAGTGAGGGAATTCTAAACGTGAGCCGAGTTAAAACGGGAAAGGTAACTATGGCGCGCCTTACGTACAGCGATGGCGAATATTATATGCATACAGTAGTAGGTGAAGGTATAACTCCGAGAAAGTGGGAGGAGGCAGGCTGGACACAACCTGCACCGCAGCTTCCCGGTCTTGAGATTTTGATTAATGACGTTGCGGACTTTGCAAGCAAGGTTATGTGCCAGCACTATATAATATCCTACGGTGACAATACCGAGGCTATACGTGATCTATGCGATATGCTCGGAATAACTGTAATATAAGGAGATAAAGATATGAGCAATATAAAAATCGGATGGAGCGAGGCAAGCATAGTCCCCAAAGGGCGTAAAGTAGACCTTGTCGGTCAGTTTTACGAGAGAATTTCCGACGAGGTGGAAACCCCTATTGCTATAAACGCGCTTGCGATTGAGTGCGGTGAGGATGCGGCAATATTCTGCTCCTGCGACCTTGTGGGCACAAGCGAGGCATTGATTAACGAAGCCAAAAAGCGGTTACCCGAAAATTTTCCCAAGGATAAGCTTATAGTTAACGCAATACATACTCACACATCCCTCGGATATGCTAAAAGCAACGATACATTCAACGGATCACTCAATGCACTCAATGAAATTCTAGGCAACGAATTTGATTACAATCCATTGGTCAAGGATGAATCTCAAAACGTTTTAAGAGAAACGGAGGCTCTTGACTTTCTTGCCGAAAGGCTTGCTTTTGCGGCACTGGAAGCCTGGGAATCAAGAAAGACGGGTGCTTATGCTCCAAGCTTTGGCAGAGCAGCAATAGGTATGTGCCGACGAGTTTGCTATGATGACGGAAGTGCTAAAATGTGGGGCGATACAAACAGTGCAAGCTTCACAGAGCTTGAATCCGGCAACGACAGCGGTATTGAGCTTTTATTTACATTCGATGATAAAAAAAGGCTCACGGGTGTGGTCGCGAATATAGCCTGCCCCTCTCAGGTGCTTGAGCATCAAAGCTTTATTTCCTCCGACTATATGGGCAAGGTGAAGGCTTTAATCCGCGAGAGATACGGTGATAACGTAGGATTTCTCGGACTTATTTCTCCTGCGGGTGATATGTGCCCACGTGATATGATACGTTGGGTGGATGCGGAAATAAAGCTGAACGACCCCAATATTTATCGCGAGAAGATAATTGCGCACCGCGCAGACCCATCGATGTTTGATATAAAGGGCTGTAATCTTGTTGCAAAAAGAGTGGCAAACGAAATATTCTGGGCACTCGATGAGGTTACGGAGTATGTAACCGACACAACGCTCGTTCATAAAACCTTGAATATAGACCTGCCTTTGCGCAGAGTTACTCCCTCGGAATATCAGGCGGCATATGAAAAAATCCTTGATTTTAAGGAAAAATCCGATGGCAGAATAAACTACGAGGATAAGGCAACAATGCACGTGCATAGCGGCACTATTGCAAGATTCCGCCTTCAGCAAACGAAAGATATATTTACTATTGAGTCGCACGTATTAAAGCTTGGCGACATAGCTTTTGCAACCAACCCGTTTGAGCTTTTTCTCAACTACGGAAATCAGATACGCGCGAGAAGTCTTGCAAAGCAAACCTTCTTAATTCAGCTCTGCCAAGGCTCATACGGATATCTTCCGACAGAAAAAGCCGAGTGTGGCAGTCATTACAGTGCGTACGTTTCAAGCGGTGTGGCGGGTCACGTTGGCGGTGAGATGCTTGTTCGCAAGACACTTGCGGAAATCAACGAAATGTTTGACAAATAATGCTCTGCAAATAGTATAAAAAAGCAAAGAGAGAACGAAACGGCAAAAAGCCGTCAAGCTCTCTCTTTTTCTTTTAATGAAACCGTTATAATAACAATATCAGCTTTGTTTGATAAGTCTGATATAGAATTCAACCGCGCGAAGGGCGGCATCTGTGCGAACGCGCTCGTTATGTCCGTGAATGGTTCTTCTCTCCTCTGCGGTAAGATCCATAGCCGAGAAACGGTATACGTGATCCGAAAGATCACGATAGTGGCGGCTATCAGAGCATTGAACCATAAGGTAGGGAGATACGATACATCCTTCCCAGGTATTTGCCACTGCCGCGGCAACTCTTTCGTATGCTCGGCAATCGGGGTCGGATATGGGGCTTGGCTCCATATTGCTTCCGACAGTGAGCTTGACCGAATCGGAGTTTACAGTTTTTTTGATATACTCGACCGCAGAATCTACACTATCCGCAGGATTAAGGCGCATATTTGCAACCATAGATGCCTCGGGAGGAATGACGTTTGGTGCGGGGCTTCCGCTTGCTTGAGTAAAGGCAACGGTAGTGCGAAGGAGCGCATTCATCTCGCCGCCGCTTTTTTTAGCTATCATATTAAGAACTCCGCGGAAGAGCCAAAGGTTGGCAAATATCATACGGTAGAGGAAATTAGAGTGTCTTCCAAGGGTATCAAACATCTTTGCCGCAGGCTTTGTCAAGTGCATCGGGAAGGGATTATTTTCAACCTTGCAGCAAGCATCCGACAGTATTCCGATAGGCGTGTGCGGCTTGGGTGCGGATGCGTGACCGCCGTTTGACTCAACCGAGAATGTGAGGTTTATCATTCCCTTCTCTGCTATACCGATAAGACCGCAGCTTCCCTTTACACCGGGAAAGACGTTCTCAACCACGGCACCGCCCTCATCAACGACGAGCTCGGGTTTGATTCCGTTTTCAACAAAATAGTTTACTATATTAACCGCACCGCGGCCGTTTATCTCCTCACCGCCCGAGAATGCAAGATAGATATCGTTTTCGGGAACGTAGCCGCGAGATATAAGGGTATTTGTCGCATAAAGCGCGGCATTAAAGGTGACTTTTGTATCGAGCGAGCCTCTGCCCCAAAGAACGCCATCCTCCAAAATTGCCTCAAAGGGTGGCTTTTCCCATTTATCATCGTCTACGGGCACAACGTCATAGTGCGCCATAAGAACGGTTGGTGACTTATCACTTTTTCCGCGCCATTTGAAAAGGAGTGCTCTATCCGGAAGTCTTTTAAACTCACAGCTTGAGTGAACGCACGGATAAAGAGTCGGTATAAGATTTATGAGCTTTTCAAATTCCCCATCATCCTCAAGCGAGCTGTCATAGTAGGATACGGTTTTGCAACGGATAAGTGCGCGAAGTGCCTCAATTGCGCCATCCCTATCAAATTCTTCGCACTCGATATTGGGTATATTCTGCTTTTGAGGGCGAAATGCCGCGGCGCGAATAAGGATAAACGCAAAAAGCAGAACGAATATTCCTGCGGCAGCTGCACCAATATATAATCCTATCATTTAAACACGCCTCCTATCAAAGCCAGCCCTTTTTATACATAATACGGCTTACAAGAAGCGTAAACAGAACACCGACAGGCACCATAATTCCGACCGTTCCCGAATTGAACGAGGGAACGAAGATGAAAAGTGCGAGCATAAGAACTATAGGTGCTATTGCTATCTTCCAGTTTCTTGAAATGAATACCACGCCAAGACCTCCAAAGAGCGCAGGAAGAATCTGCGCGAATGCAGGCTCAAGAATCGGAGATTCGAGCACGGGTGAGAGTGGAACAAGAAGAATTACACCGAGAATTATTATCAAGGTTGTTACTATGCTTGATACGGCAATAGCTATAGTGGATACTACCTCGCCCTCCTCGGAGTTGGATTTTACGCCTGCCTGCTCAAGTGCACCAAGCGCACACGGAAGCTTGAGGTTCGATATATTACCCGTTACGAATGAAAGATATGAGCCGCCGGCTCCAAGCATCGGGATATAGGTAAAGACTTCAACTACTCCGACCGCCCAATACATAGGTGCTGTTGCTATAAGTCCGCCAAGAAATCCTGCCCAATCGGGAAGTGTGCCGAAAATAATACAAACAACTATAGGAAACGCAAGCAAAACAGCCATCACGAAGAGATTCCATTTAGTACCCCAGGAGTGTACACCGTCCATATATGAGGAATTGTCTTTTTTCATTATAAACACCTCCTTATGAAAGCCACGCAGTAATCGGAATCGCGCTTGCCATACCACCGATAAGACTTATCGGAAGCGCATAATCGGATATCCATTTTGCGTGCAAAATCTTTACAAGTCCGCCAAGAACAAGCATTAACACAGCGGAAACAACCATAACAAGAACCGGGATAAGACCTGATGTGTCCCCCGAAAAAACGGTTGAAAAATCACAGAACACGTATCCGACAAATGCGGATATCATACCGATAAACATTGATGCCGAAAAGATATCCGACCATTTTTTATCGCGGTTTTCAAGAGATATCATTCCGCGCTGAAGCTTTTTTGCCACAACAGGAACGAGCCAGATTCCTACCATAATACTGATAGTCATAACCAGAGCGATAGTGACGTATTGCTGTGCGGTAAGACCTACCGCCTGACCGAATTTGAGTCCCATAGCATTCTCCGCATTTGCCGCCGCAATAGTTTCATAAGAAAGCGAGCCGACGACACTCAGCCTGAGCCACGGAAGCGCGATTCCCAGGTCCTTTGCAAGCGCGATAACGCTTACAACGATAGCAACCGCAGGTGCGATAGTAAATATCGCTGCACTGATAGCGATTTTTTTGAGTTTTTTCATATCCATTCCGATCTTCTTTGCCTGCCGCCACGCCTTCACTAAAAAGAAGACCGACTGCGCGAGCACTATTGCAATAACGATAGCAACAAGCACGAACAGTATAGGATGATTTACACTAAAGGTCATATTCTTTTCTCCTTTTGTATTAATATATATACATTCTATCATACTAATCAAAAAAATACAAGCAAAAAACAGACGCAAGAAGAAAAATGCGTCTGTTTTTATAATTATTACAATTACATATTAACGGTATTCAATAGCTACATTTGACGCGGGAGCATCTGCGCCATTATCACCGTCTTTGCCGTCCTTGAACAGAACAAAGCCTTTACCGCCCTTACCGCCGGCACCGCCTTTACCGCCTTCGATTACAACGTTATCGGCAGAAAATCCGTTCACAAAATTAACGGTAATACTGCTTGCTACAATAGCTCTTGCTCCGTCACCGCCATTAGCAGCGTTAGTGCCGTTCATAGGAGTGACGCCTGCGTCCATTCCGTTGCCGCCTGCACCACCGTTGCCGCCTTTAATAAAGGTATTCGTGCATCCAACGGTTATTGTGAGGTCACCGCCCAGCATAGTAATAGCTTCGTATCCTGCCCCACCCTTTTTCGATGAGGTATTGAGAAGTGTTCTGTTATCGCCCTTTTGACCGTCACTGCCGACAAATCCGCACTCCGTTCCGTAGAAGCCTATGTGAATATCAGCCTCGGTGCTTGAGGAAATGAGCGAATGCTCGTTTAATTTAAGGGTTACGTTCACAAAATCAAAGCGAATATCCTCGGTACGGCCTTTGATATCGATATAGAAAGGATAAACAACTCCGGGAGTTCCGACAAAGCGGTAATAATCGGTAGTTGTCATAGACGCGTCGATAGGAATGTAATAGTAGTAACCGCCGTTAGGGTCAATTATGTAGTCAAGATAAACTACGAGAGCTTCTTCGGTGGAGCTTTCGATTTCAAGAAAATCGTTTCTCGTTTTTATCTCGGGATATTCAAGAGTAAAGCAATCCTTGCAGGAGTTTGTTAAAATATCAAAATCGTGTCCCTTTGCAGGAACATTGACAAGTCCGCTTATTGTATTGTTACAAACCGTGCAACGAACACCTGCTCTATATCCGGGCTCGGTACAGGTTGCAGGCTTTTCCGCAACCTCAATAGGCGTATGCGGAAGCTTATCTATCTTTTCGGATTCAACCTTCCACTCACTGCATCTGTAGCAGTATATTCCCTCTGTGTTACCGTCTTCGGAGCAGGTGGGATTTTTTGCATATTTAGTAACCCACTCGTGTCCTTTTGAAGGAACATCCTGTCTTTCATAAAGAACGGTTTTGCAAGTCTTGCAGGATTCGCTATATGTATATCCGGGCTCGGTACAGGTTGCAGGCGTTCCTTCGACATATTCTATATCGTGACCAAGCTTTTCAACAATCTCGCTTGCAACAAGAATCTCCTCGCATACAGAGCAAATCTCAGATTCGGTATATCCGTCCTCGGTACAAGTGGGCGCCTTTGCTTCAACCGATACCGAAGTATGACCGAGAGCCGGGATCTCAACACTTTCGCGAATGACTGCATAACAAAAAGAACAGCTTTCTGCCGCGGTATATCCCGCCTCTGTGCAGGTAGGTTCCTTGCTATCACCAAATACCACCGTATGTTCAATAGTTGGAATAATCTCTTCATCCACAATTGCACCGCAATCGGTACAAGTCTTAACACGCAGACCTATTGCAAAGCAGCTTGCATCTCGATTCAGTGTCCACTCGGATGCGGTATGCTCATGAGTACATGATGCAAGGCAAAGAAGCAACGCCGCTGATGCAAGACATAAAAACAGCCTTTTTTTCATAATCTTTTCCTCTTTCTGATTTTATTAGATAATGCGGAGGCTCACCGATTACGAAAAGCGCAGGAAAGCATCCATACAAAACTAATATAATAATACCACATTTTAATATAAAAAGCAATATAGAAAATAAATTTATAAAAAAGTAAAAAAAGAGCTTATAGTGCTTACGGCAACTCAAAATAAGCTCTTATTATATATTGGGGGTTATTTTGCTAAAATAACACCGCAGGCAATCTTTTTACCTGCATTACCCGAAGGTTGAGTTTTGAAATCATCCACATTGCTATGGATAACTACCGTTTTCCCGATAATATCAGTTACACTGAATCGATTAGTCAAAACCGAAAGATATGCCTCACCTGCGGCAGAAAGTAAGGGCGGAAGGTCGCCTGCGTGCATCGGATGCTCTACCCCTTTTGGATTATAATGAGCTCCCGTATCGGCAAAGTCTTCACCCGTACAGGATTTTCCTTCATGAATATGAAAAGCGAAAAATCCCGTGCTATTATTCTCGGGCAATCCGCTGACGTATGCCTCTATGAGAACTCCACGTTTTTTTTGATAAAAACGAACTACCCCTTGAAGGAGAGGAGCGTCATTTCCACCCTTCAAGTAAGCTATCGCACTGTTTCTTTGTTTGAAGATATTCATTTTCTGTCCGTAATATTAATTATTTACGGTAACAGTATATGAGAAAATTGATATTTAGTTAATGCTCGGTTTGCCGATATAAAATTCGGGCAGAATCATCTTGACGAATGACTCTGTCCCTTTTAAAAGATTATTTTGTAACAACCTTTGCTCTTTTTTCTCTTTCTAGTGCACCGTGATAAAGGCGGCGCAGAGCCGGAGTGTTAGCACGAAGTATTGCTGTCGGCAATAGGTTGAGTATCATATTGACTATTGCTATCGGAAGTGCAACGGAAAGAGGACGAAAAATCGGTATAAGTATAATAAGAAAGCCGAGAAGCGCCCCAACAATATGCCCTGCAACACCGTAATTGGATTCTAATAGAAATCTACCAAGATAGGAGCCTTCCGAAGGCTTTTGGATTTTATCCTTATGAAAGCCTGTAAAGCATCCCCATTCTGGAACGTATTTTTTCCAAACGTTGATTTTTGTTTTTCGGTAAAAGAGCTTTTCGCCCTTTCCGACGTAAAAGAGCCTTGAATCGGGTGAAAACCACGCCTCGGGAAGTCGACGGGTTACAAAGGCGAAAATCGCATCGATAAGCACAACGGCAACTACACCGAGGGCGGTTATTCCGAAATGCACTGCAAATGCGGTTATCTCGTATACTCCGTCATAAAGGAAATTGCCAAGTGCAATAAGTATTGTTGCTATAACAACGGTTAACAAATAAAGCATATATTTCTCCAAAATCGGCATGGCAGTGCTGTGACCGACAGAAATGTTTTTATAATAAATTTCAAGTAATTTTCAGACTAATCTATCGAAACGAGCTAGTGATGATTATTATTTTCCATCAATCAGCTCGTCTATTATTCGGCGTATATCCTCGTAGTCAACCTTTGGCAGAAGATAGGTCTGTTTCGAATTAGAAGCCGAATTCCAATGAGTGACAATTTCGTCGTCGATTGTAATTCTACCGTTTTCGTGATAACTCCAATAGGCTCCGGGGCGCACCGCTTCAAGAATGGCAGTATGGTCCCAGCTGGGTCTACCCTTGCCGCCATTGTGAATTGAATATGCCCGTGCCACGGGATCGCCCTTCTCTGCTCTTTCCGGATAGCCTACCATGGTTTTTATATAAGAGCCTATCTCATAGCTTGAAAACACGAGCTCGCCCGGCCACTCATAAATTGCTGTGCGCGCTGTGGAAAGACCGCTTCCCTTTATATTCCATTCCCAGGTTACGGGATTTCCGTCACGGCATCCATCGGGATAAATAACCATGGGCCAGGACTCAAAGAATCTGCCACCCATTACTACAGTTCTCAAAATCTTTTTGCTGATTAACTCACGCCCCGAAAGGGGTGATATTTCATCCGCCTCGCTCATTACAAGCCTTGCCATTGACGTAAGCGCGCCTGTAACAACGAGCGTAACAGAAGAATCCTCTGACTCGGCAAGCGTTCTGCGAAGAACCGAAAGCGTGTCAAGCGGAGTTTTCTCCGTCTTATACTCCGAGATTGGGAATCGGTGTGGATATTCCTCGGACAGGGCATAATCATAGACTCCTTTTGACGCAAGCGCTCTTTCGTAGTTTATGCCAACGGGAACCTCTCTTTTACAGAAACGGTTAATCGAATCTATGCACCCGGCAAGATATGGTGAGGAAAAACAATGCGTAACCGCCAAAAGTTCAGCCTCTCCTCTATCGCAAAGTCGGTGCAATAGCAAAAGTGCTCCTGCATCATCACAGTCGCAACCGATATCAGTATCAAAAATTATTTTTGCGGAACCGCATTTTTTCATTTTCAGATAATACTCCACATATTATTTTCACGAATATAGTATAACAAATACCGTAAAAAAAGTCAATTGAGAAAAGATTATCCGCGGATGAATTTTATCTGATTTTGTCAACAAATTTAATTTTTTTCAACCTTTAAAATTTTATTTGTAAGTTGCCAAAGTAAAATCCGTTTTCAAAAGCGGTGAGGGATTTGCCAAAG
>CAYRJG010000002.1:0-35993 GCA_964424525.1 uncultured Ruminococcus sp. | reverse complement strand
GCGAGTTTTTAGGGGCTAGCCGACGAGCCGGTCACGTCGCAAAGATATAAATATTTACATCTAAAATTGCACCTCGGATCTTGACATTGTTCGAGATTTGGAATATAATATATACAACCCATGTTTTTAGGAGGAACTATGTTACAATATATAACCGCAAGAGAAGCTGCAGAAAAGTGGAATATATCGCAAAGGCGAGTATCCATTCTTTGCGCTGAAAACAGAATCCCCGATGTTGCTATGCTTGGAAATATGTGGATTATTCCTCGAAATGCCGAAAAACCCGATGATGCAAGAAAGTCAAAGCCTGTAAAGCGTTCGGAGTCTGCTCGTCCTTTTGTAAAATGGGCTGGTGGCAAAGGTCAGCTTTTAGAGGTTTTAAAATCAAACTTGCCCGAGGGTATGGGAACAACTATTACAAAATACGCCGAGCCTTTTGTAGGTGGTGGTGCTTTGCTCTTTGCGTTACTTTCGGAATGCTCTTTCGAAGAAGTATACATTAGCGATAACAATAAAGAGCTCATTAATTCTTACTCCGTTATTAAAGATTGTTGCGGCGATTTGATACAAATGCTTGCTGATATGCAAAGTAAATATAATGCTTGTACGAACAATGAAGAAAAGCAAGTATATTACTATGAACAGCGCGACAGATACAATACTCTAAATTTGAATGATGATACTCGCATTGAAAAGGCCGCTTTGTTTATCTTCATAAATAGAACCTGTTTTAATGGCTTGTATCGTGTTAATAAAAAAGGTTGTTATAACGTACCTTTTGGCAAGCACTCAAACCCGACTATATGTGATACGGAGAATTTACTCAAAATATCCGAAGTTCTGCAAAACGTAATTATGCGTTCATGCGACTATCACGATGTATTGAGTTTTACCGATGAAAACACCTTTGTTTATATCGATCCCCCGTATCGTCCTTTAAACGCCACTTCGGGCTTTACTTCATATACGGAAGATCAATTCAACGATCAAAATCAGATTGAACTTGCTGATATGTATAAAGAACTTTCCGCAATGGGAGCAAAGGTTATGTTAAGTAATTCCGATCCTCATAACGTTGATGAAAACGATAATTTCTTTGATGACTTGTATACCGATTTCACAATATTAAGAGTGGATGCTTCACGTATGATAAACAGTAAAGCTTCTTCTCGTGGCAAAATAAAGGAACTTTTAATTAAAAATTACTAAGGGAGAATTATACACCTATGTATTTTGAAAAAAGTATTGAAGAAAGATTGGATTTCTTTTAAAGACAATTAGTTGAAACCAATAGAGGTTTTAATTATTATGTTAATTGGGAAAATATATCTGATCACAAAAAGTATTTTGTTGAAATTCACGCCTTGGACTGCTTAATCGGTAAAATTGATGACTTTGACGATTTATTTGTTAAACTTTTAAAGAAGATTCCTTCTGTTGTCGAAGTATTTCCTTACTTATTTGCATTGTCAAAAATCGAGAGAAACGAAGTACGCAAAGAAGGTATGTTATTACAAATAATCGGTAGTGAAATTGGTGGAGAAGATGTGCAGAAGGTTAATTTCTGTGGACAAAACAATTTATCCGACGAACAAATTTGTGAATTTTTATCATTTTTTAAACAAATGGGTTTAAAAAATCTTTACCAAAACTTAATAGAAAAAAGTACTCTTGATTATATTACCGGAATATTGGTTGGATTGGACTCTAACGGCAGAAAAAACAGAGGCGGATCTGCGTTTGAATTGGCTTGCGAACCAATAATCCAAGAAGTTTGTCAAAAATATGGTGTAACATATTTTACTCAAAAACAGTTCAAGGTTTTACGAGAAAAGGGGTTTGAAATCTCCGATGATATCGCTAACAGAAAAGCCGATTTTATTTTAATCAAAGGGCAAAAATGCATTAATATAGAGGTTAATTTCTTTAATGGCGGTGGTTCGAAACCCGAAGAAATTATTGATTCTTACATAAATAGACAAGCAAATTTGATGGAAAACGGTATTGGCTTTATACTTATTACCGATGGTAATTGTTGGACCGGAACTACCAATCAATTGACGAAAGGATTTACATACATCCATTACCTTTTAAACTACAATATGACAAAATCAGGTATTTTGGATGAAATAATTTCTACAATATTCGGTGAATAATATGGCAAAGAACATTCCGTTACAGCCCGAAAACTTTGAACTTGAAACAAATACTGTTTGGGCGTTCCCTAATCGCGGCAAATGGGCTACACACGATGCAAAATATCGCGGAAATTGGTCACCTTACATTCCGAGAAACGTTATTTTGAGATATTCAGCCGAGAGTGATACCGTATTAGATCAGTTTGTAGGTGGTGGCACAACCGCAGTTGAAGCAAGATTAACTCACCGTAACTTTATCGGCTTTGATATAAACCCCGATGCCGTTGCCCTTTCTACGAAAAAGTGCAATTTTGAGTTTGAAACACCTTGCACCACTACAATAAGGTTATGTGATGCCAGAACTCTGGATTTGCCCAATGAATCGATTGACCTTATTTGCACACACCCCCCGTATGCAGATATTATTCAATATAGTGAGGGCATCGAGGGTGACTTGTCACATCTTGATATGAAAGCATTTTTGCCCGAAATATATAAAGTTGCCGAGGAATCTTTCAGAGTATTGAAGAAAGATAAATTCTGCGTTATACTTATGGGCGATACACGTAAAAAAGGTATGGTACAACCCCTCGCATTTGAAACTATGACGATGTTTCAGCTTGCAGGATTTAAGCTCAAGGAAATCATAATTAAAGAACAGCATAATTGTCAAGCTACAGGATATTGGAAAACTAATAGCATAAAGTACAATTTCCTTTTGATTGCTCACGAATACTTGTTTGTATTCAAAAAATAACTTATAAATGTGATGTATAAACTTGATTTGGGGTGTGAGATATTATGATTGGCTCCGCCAAGTTGAAGATTGCGAAGGTAATCATATCATAACTTTCGCGATAGCAAAATCATAACAGCGAGCCTCATAGCTCTAAACCAAAACTCTTCTAACTTTCTCCAAAGATGCCCCCACAATAAAATGTTTCCCACCCTTCTTGCGAAATTCAAAATAGTGTGTTATACTGAATTCATCAAATCTCAATCAAAAAGGAGAAAACAATGAAACAAATTAAAGTGGAACCCTTAAATCACGATTCCTTTGCTCCGTTTGGAGAATTTTATAATATGGCAACCCCGGAAGGCTACCCTCTTTGCGGTGCTATTCACAAATTTTACCCCGACCGTCTTACCACGACTTGTCAAGGCAGACTCGCCTTCTCACCCATAATAGTTAAAAAGCCCGAGCGTATGATTATTACCCAGCAAGAATACCATACCACAACCGAGGAGCTCATATTGCCGCTGGATGACGATATGATAATTCATGTTGCTCCCGCATCGGGCGGCGCGGTTGTGACCGATCTCGCCAAAGCATTTCTTGTTCCAAAGAACACGCTTGTTAAGATAAAAGCTGCAATTTGGCACCTGGCGCCACTCCCCGCAACTAAAGAACAATTGACGGCTATGATCATTCTTCCCGAATGTACCTATGCAAACGATTGCCCCGTGGTTGATCTTTCACCCGACGAGCAATTTGAAATTATAATCTAAAAAAGCTGCGAGATCCCATTTTTTTCGATGCGGTTCTCAATAAAAAACTGTCAAGCTCGATAAATTCGCTTGACAGTTTTTTATTATACGAGATTCGCGTTTGGCTGACACGAGAGTATATTAGATGTTACAAAACAGAATTGTAAAAGCTTATCATTAAACGATTCAAATTTTCAATTCGGTTTTGATTCATTTTTTGAAAGCGCAATTCTTTCCTCAACAGCACTTATGAAAGCGTGATTATCCACAACGCTGACGGTTGTAACGTCAAATGAATTATACTTTATTTCCACGTGCTCAATGGCATTTTTCAGTGACATCATTGATTCGGAATAAAAGCGCCTTTGTTTTTCAATTTTCCGTATTTTCGAATACTTAATTTCTTTCTTCAGAAAAAATCCGTATTTAATGAATAAGGTTTCCTCGCGCAATTCAACGTATCCAAACAGCGGTGAGATAAAAAAATAGTTGACAAAAAGCAAAGTAGGAATTGTGACGATAAGAGCACCGAAATCGGAAAACAGCGGAATTACGGTTATACCAACACAAATAAGATTTGTCGAAATAAAAAGAATCCAATATAACTTATCAAGCTTCGGCTTGTATTTTTTGTTACTCATATTTTCTCCTTGGCACTATCATTTATTTATTACGTGAACACTATTTTGAAGCAGATTGCCCTGTATTAGGTTGACCACGATTTGCACAAATAAAATCCTAAAAAGATACCGTAATGATTCCAAATATGTTTGTTTTGTTATAAAAACAAAACAAATTCTCATCGGCAAGTTTTCACATTATGTTATTATATATCAAGCTCCGGAGGTACATCTATTTCATCCGACACGTATTTTCCGTTCTTCTTGCGCTGCCTTACACATTCGGTAAGAAGATATTCTATCTGTCCGTTTACAGAACGAAAATCGTCCTCCGCCCATGCTGAAATTTGCGCGTAGAGTTTAGGCGACAAGCGAAGGGGTATTTGTTTTTTCTGCGAATCGTTCATCAAATGTGCCTCGCTTAATAAAGGCTTCCCGAATTGACAACAGGTTGAGCATCTCTGTTTCCGCAAAGGACAACCAAGAGATTAGACACCATGGCAGCCTTTCTCTCCTCGTCAAGCTCAACCGTCTTATTTTCCGAAAGACGCTCAAGTGCCATTTCCACCATTCCTACGGCTCCGTCTACAATCATCTTTCGTGCGTCGATAATCGCCGCCGCTTGTTGACGCTGAAGCATCACCGCCGCAATCTCCGGAGCGTAGGCAAGGTAGGTTATTCTAGCCTCGATAATCTCAATTCCCGCATCCTTGACTCTCTCCTGGATTTCGTAGCGTATTCTATCCGAAACTACCTCGCTGGAGCCGCGCAGGCTTCCTTCGTCTGCAATTCCGTCGCCTGTTGTATCTACATTAGGTGCTACATCATAAGGATAAATGCGCACAACATTACGCAGTGCACTATCGCATTGAAGCGAAAGGAATTCCTTGTAATTATCAACATTAAAGACCGCCTTCGCAGTATCCGCTATGCGCCACATAACGGCTATACCGATTTCAACCGGATTGCCTAGGCAATCATTTATCTTTTGGCGGTTGTTATTGAGAGTCATTATTTTTAGAGAAATTTTCTTGTTATCGGAAAAAGAATTCCCTACTCTGTTGCTTGATTCCTGCTTTGTGGGTGCATCATGACTTGATGTAACGTCTCCGCTCTGCTTTAATTTTGTATCAGCCGCCGGGTTCACAGATCCGCAAAACGGATTTACCGCGTAAAATCCCTCACCCTTAAGTGTGCCGATATATTTACCGAAAAGCGTAAGAACGAGTGCCTCTTGCGGCTTTAATATTCTCAATCCGCGAAGCGGAATCCAACCAATAGATACGTAAGTGACGCAAATAGCAAAAACAACCCAAGCAACCGCTTTTTCGCTTTCTTCTGCCCATATACCGCTTGCAACCATTCCGACGCACGCCGCAACCGTTGTTAATAGGTACGTCACGAGCACAAGCATACCGTGCTTTTTGTTTGTAAGTAATTTTTCTTGCATAGCAAACCTCCAAATTCGTTTTGATATCAATATGATATCACAAAGCGTTATCATTGTCAATAGGGTATATTTTTTCTGTTATTATGCTTTGCAAGCAAAAACACATATTTGCCAACAATTTCATCCGCAATCCACTCAAAAAAATTCGCACGGGTAGCTACTTTTTCAAAGTTTCTGCTTGACAACATAGGTTTTTTATTATATAATTCCATAGAATTTCATCATTTATTGAAAGAGGAATTTATGGAAAAAGAGTTAATCGGTCAAATAATCAGCATAATCGCTACCGTTTTGACCTTTATATCATATCAAACAAACACTGATAAAAGAATAATTTCACTTCAAACCGGAGCGACATCGCTACACTGCGTTGCATATCTGCTTTTAGGTGCATCATCCGGATTTGCACTTAACATAGTATGCATTGTAAGAAATCTATGCTATTTCTTTTTCAACAACAAACCTAAGCTAAAATTTATGCTTTCGGTTATCTTTGCAGCAGTGCTCGTCATCGTAGGCATTTTTTCTTGGCAAGGACCGCTTTCTCTTTTTATGATATTTGCATTACCAATAAACACGATAATACTTTCGCTCGGCAAGCCACAGCTTCTCAGAAAAAGCATCCTTTTGACATCATCTTCTATTCTCGTTTACAATTCTATTGTATTTACAATAGGCGGCATTATAAATGAAATGATAGCAATTATCTCCTCTGTTATTGGAATCATCAGATTTCGAAACATTAAAGGCGATAAAGAAGCTAACAGTATCGTCTGATTTACTATCAATTTCAAAAAAACAACTATACCCGTGTCATCTTTTTCTTTAAAATTCACCACAAAATATATTTATCTCTGCTTCTGCAAAAAAAGCATCAGCCCGATTTCAAATTGAAATCGGGCTGATTTTTTGTTCTCTATGAGAACTATTTTAATTAATTTTCGTAGGAGCAGATGATGATAACGGTATCACCTTCAGCATCTACATAATTGAGTGAAAGAGAAGCAATTGCACCTGCATCATCGATAAATACTACGACAGTAGCATCACTTGCAAGCTCTACACCAAGAATTTCAGCAGAATCTTCAGCTGCTACAAAGATTGCAAGGCCGTTTCCATCGATCTTGAAATTCTCGATCTTCTTACTCGACAGATCTGCGCGAACACCGTTTGCGCCCACAGTAGAAGCAGCATCAGCATCACCGGAGATGAGGTTGCCATCCTTATCGAAGGTCAATTCGCCTTCTACGAATTCAACTTCATTTTCAGCAAAGATATCTTCGGAAATGGTAGGATAAACGTAATACATTACATAAGAGCCGTCAGCATTATAAACAGTGTTATAGAATGCGTATGTATCGTTGCCCTTCGAAACCTCAACGGTTACGGAGCTGCAATCAGCGTTTTCCATAGCATTGATGAAATCCTCTGCGAGAATCTCATAATTGGTGTAACCGGATGTTTCACTTGCATTATTATCGGAAAGCTTGCTCATATCTATCTTACAAATATCGCAAAGTGAATCCGAATTTGCATCAACGTGATCAACACAAATAAGAGGAACTTCGGTACCGCAGATATCACACTTACCGTCTTTTACAACGTCAATATGAACGTTACAAGGAACATTTTCACCACAAACATCGCACTTGTTATCTTTTACAAGATCAAAGTGCTCTTTGCATGCAACCGCCTCTTTGCATATATCGCATTTAGCATCTTTATTGCCATCGAAGTGAGCACACTCAATTTCGCCACCGCAATAATCGCACTTGAGATCCTTGTTTACATCAACGCATACTACACATCTGTAATCGTTGCCGCATACATCGCACTTACCATCATCGTCTACGTCAGCGTGAATAGCACAAGGGATAGCCTTCTTACAAACGTCGCAAACAGCGTTTTTATCAGCATCAACGTGGATACAAGGAAGTGCCTCTCCACAGAAATCACACACGGCATCCTTGATTCCGTCAAAGTGGTTGCACTCTACAGCCGCACCGCATTTATCGCATAACTGATTTTTATCGGTATCAGAATGATTGGTGCAAGGAAGCTTATCGGAACAAATGTCACATACACTGTCCTTATTTGCATCATAATGCTCGGTGCAAATTACGCTCTCGCCGCAAGCATCACACTTACCGTTTTTGTTTTCATCAAGGTGAATGTAGCAAACTACATTTTCTGTACAAACATCACAACGTCCGTTCTTATCAACGTCAACGTGCTCGGTGCATTTTACAGCAGAAGCACAAACGTCACATTTACCATCCTTGTTTGCATCGTAATGAACAGTACAAGCAATAACGGTTTCACAAACGTCACATTTTCCGTCCTTAACTGTATCAATGTGCGCGGTGCACTTCACAGTAGCATCACAAACATCACATTTTCCGTCTTTGTCTTCATCATAATGAACGTTACAAGCTATATCAGCTTCACAGGTATCGCACTTGCCGTCTTTATCCATGTCAAAATGAGCTTTGCATCCACCGGTCTTGAGGTTCAAGTCGCAGATATCGCAACGGTCATTTTTGTTTTCATCCTTGTGCTCGGTGCATTCGGGGGCAGGCTGAACATCCTTGCCGCATACATCGCATTTCTCGTCAGCATCTTCATCTACGCAATCGATGATTCGCTCACATTCATCGCACAAACAGTTCTTATCTTCATCCACGCAAACCGCGCACGCTTCTTTACCGCATGCAAACAATGCAAAGGCGCAGGACAAAGCCAAAATGATAGCTAAAATCTTTTTCATATTTTCTTTCTCCTATCCTTTGATTAATAAAGAAGCTCAACCTTCTGAATATCGTAAGAGTATTCGGTGGTCATAACTATTCTTTGTGCAGGATAGAGGTCATCGCTCTCTCTTGAGTATTCAATGGTTATAGAAGTTACAGCCGCTCCGTTATTAACGATAGTAACGCGAACATCGCTATCAGTAACGATTTTCTCATCACCAAAAACTTCATCAACATCTTCAGCAGCAACAGTAAATGTAAGTGTATTGTTATAAAGAGCCTCGTAATACTTTACTCTCTTAAGAATTTCAGCATCAAGATTGGGAGTAATTCTTCTTGCAGCGGGAGCAAAGTTAAGTCCGTCTGCCTTCCAACGCTTTCCGTCGGTACGTGAACCGGAACCCTGAAGGAACTCTTCGGTAGAAACAATAGACTCATAGAAATCCTGAACAACATCGGTTGCACCGTCAGATACGTATCTGATTTTATCAATTACGGTGGTCATAACAGTTGCAATCTTGCCGTCAATAGAACCTGTAATAAGAACTCTGTTTGTAGTAAGAGTATATGTTGCCTCTCTCTCTGTATCAAGATCAAGGAAATCAATAGTAGTATTAGTCACAACTTTAGTCGGAGTACTGTTCTTATATGCTTCAAGAGTAGCCTCTATTCCACGGTCTGCATCAAGTCTTGCTTCACACTTGTCGCACTTGTTGTCACCGTTAGAGTCCACGCAAACCTCGCATTCAACGATTCCACCGCATACGTCACACTTTGCATCTCCGTCTGCATCTATACAATCCTTACACTCAACCTCAGCAGAACAGAAATCGCATCTTCCGTCAGCAGGATTAACATCCGCATGATTACATTCAACCTTTATATCACAGTTATCGCACTTAAAGTCACCGTTAACGTCGATATGAACTTTACATTCTTTATCAAGCTCTTCGTCACAGTAATCGCACACGAAATCCTTATTTCTGTCAAAATGAATTACACAAGCACCGATATAATTTTTTCCGCACTCGTCACATTTCTTATCAAGATTTCCGTCTACGTGCTCACAACCTGAGTCGTCGGGTGCTTCGGGCTGTTTATCGGAGGGATCCTTGGGATCTTCGGAAATCTCAACATCTGCACCGCACTTGTCGCACTTACCGTCAAGATTCTTATCGGTATGATTTTCGCAAGCAACTTCGCCACCGCAAACATCACATTTCTGATCCTTATCTGCATCTACGCAAACCTCGCAAGCGAGTTCCTCGCCGCAGACATCACAGACTGCATTTCTATCTCTGTCACTGTGAACATCGCACTCAACGGTCTTGCCGCAGATGTCACATTTTGCATCCTTGTTTTCATCTGCGTGAGTCTTGCAAGCTATTGCCTTGCCGCAAACATCACATTTTGCATCCATAGGAGCAATATCCCTGTGTGCTTCACAATTAACAGTTTTGCCGCAAACGTCACACTTTGCATCAAGCGGATTTTCATCAACACAGGTTTCGCATGCAACCGCCTCACCGCACTTATCGCACTTGGCATCCTTGTTATTGTCAACATGCTCACACTCCGCTTCAACTTCAACGTCAGCTTCGCAGTAATCACATTTTCCGTCTGCATTTTCATCGACATGCTCTATGCAGGTTTCTGTAAAATCTTCTCCACAACTGTCGCACTTATGATCCTTGTCGGCATCTGCGTGAGTACACGCAACCGGTTCATCATCGCAGGAAGCAAAGACGAACATCGCCGAGCAAGCAAGCGCAAGCGCGAGAATCATCATTAAAATCTTCTTCATTACGTTTTTTCCTTTCAAACCTTGGCTTGTTTTACGAAATCCCGAATCAACCTGCTACGGGCTCGTAGGTGTAAGAGGTACTGATCTCTACACTTGCTCCGCTAGAAGTAGTGTACGCAAGCACTACGTTACTGAGATACTTTCCGTTGGTCTTAACCTCAAGAGTAAAGGTATCTGCATCTATATCAAGACCGAAGATAGCCTTAACCGCTTCTCTATCGATAGTTGCTTGAAGGTTTTTATTTCCGCTGACAAGTTTATACTCGCCAATGGTATCGGCATTGAAATTAAATGTCATAGAAAGATACTGAACATTAGGAGCTACGTCAAACCAAGTTTCGCCGTCAGTAGAATAACGACCACCGGCATAATAAACTACGCCCTCTACGATCTGCTTGTAAGAATCTGCCATACCGTCAAAATCAAGTTCACTTGCTTTCTCGTAGTAATACTCATACTCAAATCCGCCATCTGTAAGAACGGTAACGTAACGACCGTTATAAATCTCACCGAGAACGGCATAGTTAATAGTGGACTGAGTGATTATCTTGTTCGGAGTGGAGGAAGCTATCATATTAAAGAATTCTGCATCCTCGCCATCAATAACGTCCTTAACCGGCTCACCGCATATCTCACATATACCGTTTCCGTTTTCATCCTTATGCTTCAAGCACTTATACTCAAGCGGTCTACCGCATACATCACAGAGGAAATCTCCGTTGAGGTTTATGCAGGGATCGCAAGCAATAAATTCACCGCAAACGTCACAGTATGCATTCTTATCCGCATCTACGCAAGCTTCGCAAGCAACAGGCTTACCGCAAACGTCACAGTAGGAATTCTTATCTGCATCTACGCAAACCTCGCAAGCAAGACCCTTGCCGCATACGTCACAGTATGTATTCTTATCTGCATCAACACAAGCATCACAGGGAATGTCAGCACCGCAAGTATCGCACTTGCCGTTCTTATCTTCATCTGCGCAAGTTCCACAAACGATTATGTTGCCGCAAACCTCACAACGGAAGTTCTTATCTGCATCTACGCAAACATCACACGCCTTGTTTTTAACGTCTTTCCCACATACGTCACATACGGAATTCTTATCCGCATCTACGCAGGGGTTACAAGGAACTTCCTTACCGCATACATCGCAGTAACCGGTTCTGTCAGCGTCAACACAGGGGTTGCACTCAACAGGCTTACCGCAAACGTCACAGAATGCATTCTTGTCTGCATCCTTGCAGGTTGTGCAGGGGATTGCAGTTCCGCAAGCATCGCAATATGCGTTCTTATCGGTGTCAACATGCTTATCGCACTTAACTTCCTTACCGCATACGTCGCAGTAGGAGTTCTTATCGTTATCCTCGCAAGCTTCGCAAGCAACAGGCTTACCGCATACATCGCAGAAAGTATTCTTATCTGCATCAACGCAACTCTCACAAGCAACGGGCTTACCGCAAGCATCGCATTTAGCGTTCTTGTCATTATCTACGCAGGTCTCGCAAGGAACGAACTTACCGCATACATCGCAGTAATTGTTATTGTCCCCATCAGAGCAGGTTTCGCAAGCAACTGCTTTGCCGCAAGCATCGCATCTTGCGTTCTTGTCGTTATCCACGCAGGTTTCGCAAGCAACAGCTTCTCCGCAAACGTCGCAAAGTCCGTTCCTGTCAGCGTCCTTACAAGTCGTGCAAGGAACCTCTTTAGCGCATACGTCACAAGCACCGTTCTCATCGGCATCTACGCACTCTGCGCAGTTAACTTTTGCGTTGCACTTGTCGCATCTCGCATCCTTGTCCTCATCAGCGTGCACACAATCCGTGTACTTAGTGCCACAGATGTCGCACACTCCGTTCTCATCTGCTATGTCAATGTGCTCGGTGCACTCGTCACAAGCGAAGAGTGCAAAAGCGCAGACAAGAGCCAGAATCAAGCAAACTATCTTTTTCATCATAATACCATTCTTGCCTTTCTTTTGTATTAGATATATTTAACTAATATAATTATATCTTTTTAATTCATAAAAGTCAATAGCAAACTTTACTCTTAATGCTCACCGAACATACAAATTTTATCAGCGGATTTTATTGAAAATAACCAAAATTTAAGAAAAACGCAAAAAACGAATACCCAAAAACGAAAAACAACAAAAAAGAGAGAAAGCCGTAGCTCTCCCCCTTTTGGTCGAAATATCTTATCATTATTTATTTATTATACTTATGTTTCTCGGATCAACTCCGGTGGTTTCGTATACTATGGAAAGAATCTGCGCTGCCTGATTTGCCTGAAGGCTCTCTGCCTTAACTATAACGCTTACAGCGTCGTCGCTTATTATTGCTACGCACTCTTCAAAGCCCTTCGCTTTAACGAGAGTTTCAATATTAGCCTCATTCTGCATATCCACTGCGATCTTCGAAATCTTTGCAGCCGCCTCCGCCTTTGCCTCCTCGGTTGCCGAAGCATTTTCGGTAACGAGCTTAAGAACGTCTATCGCCTCATCGCGGGACTGTTCACGAGAAAGCGCAGTCGAAGTAAAGTAATTGTTTTCGCCATCGGAGGTTTCTGCTCCGGTCTGCTCACTGTCGGAGAAATTATTCTCCATATTATTCTCTCCATATCCGAGAGATTCAAGAGGATCGTAGAACCAACGGTAGTTAAGATATACCGCAAGCCCGATAAGAAGCACCGCCGCAACGACTACGACGCTTTTTCCGCTTCTGGATGAAAAGAACTGTTTGATTTTTTCTGTTTTCATTGTGTATTTCTCCTTGTTTTGTTCCCCATAGAGAAAAACGCATCCTTGACGGCCTACGCATTACAGTCCGATGCAAAGCCGTCACAGTGCGGCGCACTCCCTACGGATATTTAAGAATATGTTTTTCGATTTGCGGATATTCCGCTTTTATGAATTTAATTTCAGAATCGAAATTCTGTTGCTTCCGATATCGAAAAGAGCCGATATCATAGTTGTAAGCTCGCGCTTTACCTCATCGGAATCCGCCCCGCGGCATATAACGCTCACGCCCATAACTCGCGGTGGCTTACTTTCTATCAAAGCCGAGCCTTTATAAGTATTTTCCTCTCCGCGCTCGAAGGTTATCATCACCTTGCACTTCCCTACACCGCGAACTGACGAGCAAAGTTCACCCAGCTCATCTTCCAGATTAGCTTTATACTGCTCCAGCGTCACCGACGATCCATCACCGGAATCCGACGAAGAAGCGGCGGAAAAAGCAATAAGCATTAATCCTAATCCTATAAGAAGAATAGCAGTATAAAATTTCTTTTTTTCTTTGAATTTTCCTTTAAAACGCGATAAAAACGAATCAACCAATTTTAATATTCACCTCACAATCACCAAGCCCCGCATCGATTACGGCATCCCGAATTCTGTCGGTATCCGCCATAGCCGAGCGACCGCACAGTTTAATTTTAATTTTTTTCGCACACATTTTTTCAAAATCGAAATCGACAGCATTTACCTCAATTTCATCTTTATTTATATGAAAGCTATCGGCAACAAATGAACGCACTCCCTCGCAAAAGGCTTTTTTTGCGACATTCAGATATTCACCTTCGGCAATTTCTTTATTAACAGAAACCTCAACAGATAAATCCTCGGGTGAAAAATCGGATACAAGTCTTACAGCGGGAACGCAAACCGTATATATCATTATCATAGCTATTGCCGCACGAACCGCGCGCTCCGATGCGCCGCCGTAAGAGAAAAATGCCGCAAGTGCGGAAAGCAGACTGACGGCAACCACACTCATTATGTATTCACTCACGCGCCACTCACCCCGCTTTTTATGAATACAATTAATTGAACGATACATATAAGAACCGAAATCGAATACACAGCCAAAAGCGCATCAAGAGCCGTTCTAAAAGCTGAAAAACAACGCACGCCCCCCTCCGAACCGAGAAATTCGAGGAAAATAATCGTTATTGAAAAAGCCAATCGATAAAGCAAAATTGAAACCAGCGGCACCAAAGCAAGAGATATGATTACCGCTATCGCACCGACGCCAACCGTGCTTTTAACAAAAGCAAGTCCGCTTGCAAGAGTTGTAAGAGCCGATGCGATTGAAGTTCCGACTATCGGAATCATTCCCGACGCCGCATATCTTGCCGCCCGAAGTGCGGCGGTATCCTTCGCGGATGCCAAAAGCGTTTGAAGAGCTATGGCGGCGGCAAGAACGGTACAAATTATACCGATGCCCCACATAAAAGCATTCTTTATCCCCTTTGCAACCGAAGATGTACTCCCTTCCCCAAGCGATGATGCAAGAGCAAGCGAAAAAAGAGCAAAAACGAGGGGCAAGAGGGCGCCCGTGCAAAATTTTTGAATAACAGCGAGGGTAATATTCATATTCACTGCTTGAACGGAAGCCGTGCCCACAGCCCCGGATGAGGCACTGATTGCCGTTACTATCGGAACGAGAGAGGAAAAGAAATCAACAACCGATTCAAGACTATCTCTGACCGTGCCGATAAGTCCGTAAAGTGCGGTAAAAATCGAAACAGATGCTATCGCGGCTACTGCCGCGCTGACATTTTTTCGAAGCAAAGGATTGTCCGAAACGTATACTCCGTCACTTACCGCCATTATTACGGCAAATCCCATAAGCATCAGAAAAAAAGACAATATACTGCTCCACTCTCCGCTTACAACGGCTATAATATCCGAAAACAAGGTTTCAAATCCTACATCCGCCATCAGTTCTTCGCCTGTTGTAACACCGCTTTCGATGGGAATAATTTCGTTAAAATCCTTAAGAAGACCATCTGCATAATCATCTTCTCCGTCAGCAAATGCCGATATTGAAAAAAGAGAGATTAATATTACACAGCAAAGCAACACAAAAAGAATTTTTCTTTTCATCCTATCAGCTCACCTCCAAGCCTCAGGATTTCTTCAAAAAAAGGCAGGACCACGGCAATAATTTCTATTCTTCCAAGAAGTACAACGGCACTCGCCAGCATCCCGGACTCAAGCTCTCGGCATACGTCCGCGGATATACCTGTAAGGTATCCAAGACCTACTACCTTCAAAATGGCACTCGCAGCATCGAGCACCCCGTATTCCCCTGCGGTAGATTTTATAAAATTACCTATCTCCGATATGTAGGGTGCGGCAAGCAAAATTATGCCTATGAACGTCACAGAAATGAACACGGGTACACCCTTCCACCCGAATCCGCGAAGCAAAAATGCCGAAACTGCGGCTACAATACCGAGCGTTATCGCATTCCCCATCAAAGTCCAAACACATCCTTAACCGTGTCAAAAAGCTCGCCAAGCTCTCCTACCAACAAAAGTAAAACAAGAATTATCCCGGCAATCGAAATGAGCGTTGCCTGTTCATCTCTTCCAATCTTTGATAGGATCTGACAGCTTACAGCAACTATCATACCAATTCCCGCGATCTTCAAAATAAAAGATACATCCATAATTAAACTCCAATCGCATTTTAATAAAAGCCCAAAAGCAGATTAATTGAGCCTTCATCTTACATCAAGAGTATTACCGCACCAAGAGTAAAGGTAACAGTAAGCGTTCCAATCAGCTTTACGTCGCGCTCGGTTGCCGCGCGCTCTGAAACAAGCAACTCCAGAAATTCCGAGCTTTTCATATCTATATGCTTTATCTCATCCTCCATATACCCGCATCCAATACCCGAAAACAAGGCTTGAAGCACTCTAGCTTCCTGCGCGTTTAGTGAGTTTGATATTCGAGATTTTTCGAACCCCGAAGCCGGGCTCTCCCCAAACTTCATGCTTTCAAGAAAACCACATTCCGAAAGAACATCGGATTCGAATCCCTCGCACAACTCCGAGGGCGGTGCAAGAAAGCAGGATATTCTATGCCTTATGTGCAAAACGAACCTATATAGCTCTTCGCAGATAAGGAGCCTGCGGCGTCTTGCGCGCGACAGCTCGGCACGCAAAAGAAGCGAAGCAGAAAGAATAATCGTAATTCCGATGAATTTTATCATAGCATTTCCTCAACTTCTACCCGATAAGTGCCATCCGTGTTAAATATTCCGACCAAAATATCAAAAATTCCACGTTCAAAAAACGGTACAGCCGTGACTCTTGAGAGAAGACCTTCACGACTTGATGCATGGGCAGTTGCGAGTATTTTCACTCCCGATGAAAGCGACTGGAGCATACCTTCGGATTCCATTTTAGAGCCTATTTCATCTACTGCAATTACATCGGGTGCTACCGTCCGAAGTGCTATCTCCATTCCCAAACCGCGTTTGTAGCCTCGCAAAAGATGAACTCCGAGCCGCCTACATTCCTCTTCGGAAAACTCACATCGCTCGTCCACAACCGCAACGCGCTCGCCTTCGCGCCCTTGTGCTATTCTCGAAACGAGAGAGCGCAACGCGGTAGTCTTTCCACCTCCCGGCTTTGCATAAATCAGCATCCCTTTCTTGGTTTTCCGCCAGGCATCAAAAAGCTCATCCGACACCGAGCATTCCCCCGATGGAATACGAAAAATTAAGGAACTGACATCGGTAACACCGATTAATCTTTCCGAATCATATCTCGCCATACCGCAAACGCCTACACGCACGCCACCGCGAATGCTTATGTATCCATCAGCAAGAGTTTCTCGATGCGCGTAAAGCGCTCCCTCGCAAAGCTTGTTTACAACCGCCTCTATCTCTTCGGTGGTGACTTGCAAGCCAAGAAAGATTCTTTCTCCGTGCGACAGTATGGACGAAGCCGGACCTGCGCAGAGTCTTATTTCGCCTATTGATGAGATTCCTCCGAGTCTTGATGCCGCAATTCTTTTGATTTCCTTAGTTATATGCACAGGCAAGCTTTCATAGATAGTTGTTCTGTCCTCTACCATATTTATATCTCCTTTATTTATTGAGAGTAAGCACCTCATTCTTTTTTGTTTTACAACATAAATAAATCCATATTTAAACTGCTAATAATTGTAATATTTTGGTTATTATCCTTGACTTTTTTAGCTCTATATGATAAAATTATCCTAGGATGTTTTTGTTTATATAATATTGCATCTTCAAAATCAAACTCAGAAAGGAACGCCACAATGAAAGCTACCGGTATAGTACGTAACATCGATGAGCTTGGCAGAATCGTTATTCCGAAATCCATGAGAACAAGAATGGATATGAAATGCGGCGATCCCGTTGAGATATATGTTGACGGAGCAAACATTATTTTGACCAAGTTTGCCGCGCACTGCATATTCTGCGGCAGCTCCGAAAGCATTGAAAGCTTTAAAGGAAAAAAGCTTTGTAAGGCTTGCATTTTAGAGCTTCGCGGCGAGTGATAACTCGTCCACTCCATTGGGAGTACAGTTAATTATATGCATCACAAATTAAAATAATTAAATATTTTTGAAAGGAATTTTCATACTATGAAAGTTGTTACTTTTGGCGAAATTATGCTCCGCCTTGCCCCCGAAGGATACCTTCGTTTTACGCAGGCAGATAAATTCGGTGTAGTTTACGGCGGCGGCGAAGCAAACGTTTCTGTTTCTCTTGCTAATTACGGCATTGATTCAGCATTCGTTACCAAGCTCCCCAAGCACGAGATCGGTCAGAGTGCAGTTAATTCTCTTCGCAGATACGGAGTTGATACCTCTAAGATCGTTCGCGGTGGTGACAGAGTTGGTATATACTTCAACGAGAAGGGCGCATCTCAAAGACCTTCCAAGGTTATTTATGACCGCGCTTATTCTGCTATTGCTATGGCAAGCCCCGAAGATTTTGATTGGGATAAGATTTTTACCGACGTTGATTGGTTCCATTTCACAGGTATCACTCCCGCCCTCAACCCCACTGTTGCAGGCATCTGCCTTGATGCTTGTAAGGTAGCAAAGGCAAAGGGTGTTAAGATCTCCTGCGACCTCAACTTCAGAAAAAAGCTTTGGTCCAGAGAAGAAGCTCGCAAGACCATGACCGAGCTTTGCAAGTACGTTGACGTTTGCATTTCCAACGAAGAGGATGCTCACGACGTATTTGGAATCGATGCTGAAAACACCGATATCGCAGGCGGAAAGCTCAATCACGAGGGTTACAAGTCTGTTGCTCGTCAGCTTGCAGAAAAATTCGGATTTGAGAAGGTTGCTATCACCCTTCGTTCCTCTATCAGCGCAAACGATAATGACTGGGCAGCTCTCCTTTACGATGGTAAGGAATACTGCTTCTCAAAGTCCTACCATATGCACATTGTTGACCGTGTAGGCGGCGGTGACAGCTTCGGCGGTGGTCTTATCTATGCTTCTCTTATGGGATACTCCACTCAGGATGCAGTTGAATTTGCAGTAGCAGCCTCCTGCCTCAAGCACTCTATTGAAGGTGACTACAACATGGTTTCTGTTGATGAGGTTAAGGCTCTTGCAGGTGGAAACGGCACCGGTAGAATCCAGAGATAATAGAAAATAATCATAATTTTCAATAACAAAACGCGAATAATCGCACACGGGACAGAGTTTAAAACTCTGTCCCGCTTTTTTATTTTATTCTATAAATTCAACAAATCAGTTTTTAAAACCACAACAAAAAAGGCGCCCGATCCAAAGATCGGGCGCCACGTATTCCGATTAAAATCGGAGAATTAATTTTTAGTCTTCAATACCTACGAATACATTCATCGCCTTAAGCACGTCATCCATGCATTCGTTTACGTAATCTGCGTAAGCATCGAATTCTTCCTCATACTCCTGGAAATCCTCATAAGCCTCAAGAAGAGCAAGGTCGGTAGGACCGAAAGTATCGGGGCTGAAGGTCTTAAGAGTATAAGCAACATTTGTAAGGCTGGTGTAGAAATCCTGGCAACTCTTCTCAAATGAATAATCCGAATCGAAAATAACCTCTGCGGTAAGAGTTTCGTCAACTATATCAGCTCTTACTGCCTTGCCACGTCTTACAAGACCGTCATCAACGATTTCAGCAGAGAATACATTTACCCAGTTATCCATATTGGTCCACTCGTAAGCAACCGCCTTGGAATCCTGCTCATTCTCGACCTCTTCGATAACAACCGCCATATTAAGACCAAGCACACCGTTAGCGCGTACTACGAGCTTATTGATACCGTCACGTGCGATTTCGTTAGAATCATTTTTAACAGTGTCCTTAAGAATAGGAGTGGTTGCATCAAGTGCCTCAAACTTCAAAGAGCTCAAAGCAGAAACAAGAGTAACACGAAGAGTGCTGATCGGGAAGCCCCACTGGTCTTCACTGATAAGGTAAGCAGTTCTTCCGGTAGCATCGATAACGATTCTATGAGCAGTGTGTGCTACCCATACAACGTCCTCGAAGGAGTTATTCATAGAAATTTCGTCCTGAATAACTACTGTGCTTCTATCATTGAAGAGAAGCATACCGCGCTTTGCGGAGAGAACATAAGAGCCATAAACATTCGAGTTGTCTATAATAGCGTAGCTTCCTTCTCCGCCCTCATCGATATAAGACTCAATAAGCTTACCTTCGCCATTGGGATCCATACCGTTGGGAAGAGCTGTCTGCTGAGAGGTAAAGAACAGAACGTTCTGACCTTCCGCACTATTTCTGTAATAACGGAATCTATAGCTTCCGAAATAGTTATATGCACCGTAGTTGTCACTACCAAGATCCATAAACCAAGTAGTACCATTGTTAGCGTATACAAAATTACCGGAGTCAAGCTGACCAAACTGATCGTCACCGGTGTCCTTAGTGGTATAAGGCGAGTATGCGTTAACACCACCCATAATACCTACATAGAGTCCGCCTTCTTCCCAGTCGGATCTGGAAACGAATCCGTCGATTCCCTGCATCTCGTAGTCAAGCGCAAGCTCTACATCGGAAGGCTCATACTCACCGGGATAGAAGAGAATATCGAATATGGATACAGCCTTGCCCTTTTCAATCTGCGCCTCGCGCACCTCAAAGAGTTTGGTATCACCAAAGATATATCCTGCAAAGTTGAACATCTGGGTATCTACTCCAAGAGCAGTACCGTCCTTGATGCTACCTACGCCGTCCTCGTGATAATTCCATTCGTCACCGTCGGAATTCTCAATCTGGATTGCATAGTAGAAGGTAGAATCGATACCCCAAGTATCCTTAAGACCAAAGTCCTTGCCTGCTGCAGAATCAAGAGCCATAATGAGCTTCATCAAGCCATTTGTTCCGATTGACCAATAGGTAGCAGATTCAATATAAGAACCGTCGGGAGCATACTGATCAAGACCGTAGTTCATAAGGTTAATAAGGTTGTTACCAATAAGGTAATCTGTGGTTTCTCTGTACTGCTCATTTTCCATGATAGCAAGAGAACCGATAATCATACCGGAAGCACAAGTTGCGTTCCAGCTGTCTGTACGAGTGATATAGTGATCACCCGTTCCGGAAGGTCTTGCGAATTCGCAAGCGATTCCTGCGGAAGCGTTGTAACCGTGGATAATACCCTTATTGTAAATGATAGCTGCAAGAGCATCTACTCCATCCTGACCGTAAAGCTCAAAATAGATGTTGTAAAGCCAGTCATAGGCAACTGCGAAATTAGCGGTTGCAGTAGCACAGTTAACCATATAACCGGGACCCCAGTGGAGCCAATCACCGATTACAAGTGACATATCGTATGCAAGTTTTGCATAATTAACATCACCGGTTACTTGGTATGCAAACGCAAGGTAAACAAGCTTTTCGGTAACAGCCTCAACCTCGAAGAGGTCACCTCTGTCACTATAAGCATTTTCGGTATCATTTACAGTAGTATCATTAGGACCGGTAGGACGAAGACCGTCATTGTAAACGTTAACGGGCTCCTTACCCTCCTTGATCTGGCTGTAATTATTATCACCGTCAAGTTCTGCCATATCATCGTAATAACCCTTTGCGGTATCTACGATAGTCTGGATATAAGAATTAAGCTTTGCATCCTCACCACCGAAGCTATCCTTAAGTGTATCAAAATCATTCTGATTTGCGTAAATGTAAGGATGACTGAAATTGGTATTGGAAAGAACAGCATTGTAAACTTCCTTACCGTTTGCAGTGTAAGCTTCGTTTGCGGCAAGATCATTACCGTCCTCGTCGGTAGTAATAGTGTCAAATACGAATCTCTTCATCATGGTAAGCATGGTGTCAAGATCATTCTCTCTGGTTATAAGCTCTCCGCCTTCGCCATCTGTGGTATCTTCATACATTATGATAAGACCCATTTCGTCGTAGGTAACAAGCCAACCGGAGAATATAGTGGGAATATCGTTCATAGCGATAACGAGCTTATCGGTACCTTCAAGATAACCGGGAGCAAGTGTAAGATCTACGAGCTCGCCATTAACGTTTGCGGTATCTCTGCCGACCGTGATGTAGGTCGAGCTAAGACCGGTAGTGATATCAAATGACTGTCCGTCGGGGTGGATGAAACAAGGATATCCGATAAAATCAAGAATAAGCTGAAGAGATACAACGATCTCGCCATTTATCTTTGTAGGAACGCAATACTTATCTTTATCAGAAAGCTGATCATCCGCAATAGAAATTCTCTCATCCTTGAAAAGTGCGTAAGGAACACCGAGCTTCAAGCAAAGAGCCTCTTTAAGAAGCTGTTCTGCGGTCTTTGTGCCCGATCCTTCTTTAATTTCAACAGTCTTGGCAACAAGCGGGTCTATGTTAAGACCGGGACCTTTTTCCGCAATAACTTCGCGGTCAACGGGATTTGCAACACCCTGATAAACCTGAAGATTATCAAGGCAGAAGCTCATACCGTCCTGAACCTTAGCTGACTTATCGTTTCCTGCACTGGGAATAGAGATAGTGTAGGTTGCAATACCCGTATCAGTCTTCGGAGAACCGTCAGTCATAGTACCGACAGTCTGCGTAAGAGATACATCAGGTGACGCAACATCAAAATCCTCGCCAACGTAAGCTCTTGCTACGTAAGATGTGGGAGTAGACCAGTCAAATACCATGGTAACATCTACCCATTCGTTATCGGAAAGGTCTGCAAGTAAATTATCCTTTCCAACTGAGAAAGCATAGAGCTTTTTATCCGAGATAAAGAGTATATTTCTGGTAACTTTACCACCTGTCTGCATATACATAATTGCAGACGAGAAGGACGCTGCATCATCTGCCTTCACAGAGAAGGAGATGATGGTGGATTTTTCTCTTGCAACGCGAGCACCGAATGCCAAAGACGCTTTACCTTCAGAAACATTTGCGGTTGCTTCAAAACGTGCAAAGTAGTTGTAGGAATAATCGCTGAGTTCTTCATAGTCAACGAACATCTTATGTCCGTTGGTAGTAAGCGTGAAGCCGTTATCGACTTCCCATCCCTCTTCGAAATCTCTCTCATATAAGATTTCAATTCCCGAGATATCCTCTGTGATAATCTCTTCGGATTCATCATTTTCCACAGATTCGCCTGTCATGATGTCATCATTGTTCTGTTCATCATCTGCCCATGCAAAGATTGCAAACATCGACACAAGAGAGGCAATCGTGAGAAGCAGAGAAATAATTCTTAAAAAACTTTTCTTCATTATATATACCTCCCTTAATTAGCGCTTGTACCGATAATCGCTGCTACACCGGCGAGAGAAGTGGAGCCGAGAACATTTGTTCTTGCTGCAAGTGCAACACCGGTTGCATCTTCGATATCGGAATTAATCATTTCAACTTGTTGTGCGTATTCGGTAAATTCAGCGTCGAATATTTCAACAGCCTCTTCAACGCCGGGTATCTGAACATTAACTGCTTCGCGGATATATGAGCCGAGAGCAAGAATCATATAGCGGCTATCTTTTCTTTCAGCCTCGGTAAGCTTCTCTTCCTCGGGAATCTCTTCCTCATAATCTTCATAACTATTAAGAACCTCAAGAACCATAGTAGCAAGAAGGAAGGAGGTTGCCACGAACTCGTCATCATTAAGTTCAGCTACGATCTCGTTATAAACGGCAATAGCTTCAGCCGCATCTTCGGAGTCAACGTTCATTCCATAGTAATAAGTAGTAGCAAGATCTGCAATTTCTCTCTTTTCAGCATAAGACGTAACCGAGGTAAGAACCTTAACGGTATCAATGAAGTATGCTGTATTAGCCTCAAGAACTGCGGCATAATCCTCTTGCTGAGCCTCAAGCTCACTGTTATACATCAAGTAGCGGTAAATAAGGGTTCTGATTTCATCAGCCTCATCCTCAACCTCTGCTGCAACAATATCAACGAGAGCGGTGTTATAGATGAATTCATACTCTTCGCTCTGCTCGTTATACTCAATGTAAACGACAAGCTCGCTCTCCGCAATATAGCCTGCAAGATAAGTACAAATACCAACCCTCTCAATATAAGCATCGGTTGTAAGGAATGCATCAAGCTGTTCTTCGAGAAGTGCTATATGCTCCTGCTGAAGAACCTCATAGCAGTATGCATCAATCGCGTAGAAGGTTTCAAGTGCCTCAACAACGCCCTCATATTCAAGATCAAAGTTGTTAGCAACAACAACATCACGAGAGTAAACAAGATTGCGTATTATAGTAACATACTTGGAGATATAGTCAATATTTTCGCTCCAAAATTCCTCGGTTGCTTCATAACCCTCAAGCGAGGTAATGAAATTAACGCAATCGATAATTCTCTTGGAGTTTTCAAATTTTACACGCTCTGCAATCGAATCAACAAATGTAAGGTAATACTCGAATGCAGTAACGTAATTATCTTCATCCTCGGGAAGAATTTCTTCACCGTTAAGAGTAAGCTCGAATGCAAGAATTACAGGATCGTTCTTAACGAAATCAATGTTTTCCTGTTTTGAATATCCTGCTTCCTTATAAATAGCATCAGCGGTTGCGGCATGCTTTGACATAGACGCATAACTGGTAGCTCTCTTGAACTTGGAAAGTGCGGTAACGAAATCCTCGGCAGCAACAATTCTGGAAATTGCATCTCTTGCAGCATTAAGCTTTGCTACCTGCTCAAGATATCCTCCTTCGGAATTATCCGCTCTGTTTATAAGCTCGTTGTTATCTGCAATAAACTTGTCGATTTCATCAAGCTTATTTGCAACTTCAACTCTGGTTTCGGATGTGATATCCTCAATAGCGGGAAGCTCTGCAACCATTTCTTTAATAGATTCAAGGTTGAGCGCCATCGCGGGTTTTCTGATATCTTCCTCGTAGTCGCACGCAGCATAGCGTTCCTTATACTCCTGTATCTCATCGGTATCGGGAATGATGGATATAAGCTCTCTTGCCTTGAGGTATGCCGCATTGCGGTTTGTAGGATTGTAACTATCATCAGTGAAGTAATCAACGTAGAACTTAAACTTTTCTTCGTCGTTCATTTTCTCGAACTTATCGAAAATACGGAACTGCGTTCCCTGATATTCCTGATAGTTATCAAATGATACTTCCTGGTTTGTAGTATTTGCACCCATACGAAGACCGAGGAACTTGTGAGTATCTTTATAAGTAACGTCAAGAACCTTAACGTAATTAATGTAGACCTCACCGGTAAGAGTTTCGGGATTAAAGGTCATAATAAGGTTAAACCAAACGTTAGGAACAACAAGATCTGTAAGCGCAGCCGTATCTCCCTTATAAGTGGTACCGCGCTTTACCTCAAGTTTAATACTACCCTTTCTATCACCGGTGAACTGGAAAATAGTGGGTATATCAGCGTTTCCGCTTTGGTGAGTCTGGAAAGGAAGTGAATAAAAATCATTGCTGAACATCAAATCCATGCTACGAACAAGACCCATTTCGTCTGTTGTTGCCGTGGGCTCGGTATAGAGGTGAGTGGCCTCCGTACCGAAAACGAGAGTAAAATACTTATTTCCGGTGCTATCGGTACGAACCTCATTATAGTGAGTAGCATTATGGTTGTGAGATGTGAACTTGGAACCGTCATCGAAATTTATGAACTTGCTGTTTTCGGTCCATGCATAGGAAGCAAAGTCCGCAACCGAATCAAGCTTTTCCATTCTTTCAACTCTATCAGCATCAGAATCTCTCTTAGCGGCATTTGCTTTCGCTGTGAGCTCGGAAGCTCCTTCAACTCCGGTAAGATCAACCTCACCAAGGAAATAAACGAGCGTGCCGGCAGTATTGATTCTTTTCATATAGTTTTCATCGGTGTCTTCTGCATCGGGCGCAGGAATTGCAGCCTCATACTCTGCATAAAGAGCCTGTGCTTTTGCAAATGCAGCATTTTTACAGTTGGTAACAACATCCGCATTAGCCTCGGGAAGCGGCTTGTATTCCATCTGTTCAAATGCAGAAACGAGATAGTGACGCGCCATCAAGGCAGTGGTAGCTTCATCAAGTGAAAGTCTATGTAACTCTTCAATCGATGACACGTTATCCTGATCAAGCTGTGCCAACATCTCTGCGTAACCCGCGGTATCATCTGCCGGAGGGCAAGCCTCAAAGTGTGCATAAACCGCATTGAGTGATGTCAACCAATCAAGCGGCGATCCGGTTTTGTTACCCGCTTGATCCGTAGGGATTGCCGTGTAAAGCATACCGGCAACTTCAACGCTCTTGGTCTGCATCTCTGCAAGAAGCTCCGCATATCCCTCTTCCGTGGGATCAATGGGATTTTCCGCAAGATAAGCGTATGCTCTTGCGAGCTGTTCCGACTTACCTACGCCGTCAGAGTAGTTTTCTACTCTCTCATACAGCGTACGGAGTCCACTGACAGTGCCGCCCTCTGCCGATATTACCATTACGGCAGCAGAAACAAGCAGACAAAGCACCATCAGTGCAACGAGAATTTTCTTAAGGTGTTTCATTTTGTTCTCCTTTGTATGTTTCTCCTCAAATATATTTTAAGTAACATAATTATAACACTCACTTCCTTTTATTTCAATAGTTTTTTATACTTTTGGATATTTTGACTAGTTTTTTCTCACTTTTTCACAAATATTTTAGTCCGTATCGAATGAGAAAGTGCATAAAAGCTCGTATTTATATATTTGTACGGAGTTTTTCTGCAACTTTCAAGAAGCAACAAGGCAAATTAACGAAAACAACCGAACAAAAAATCCCTCGGCACAAATTTCACCGAGGGATTTTTCAAAAAAGCTTTTCTATGTCAAACATCAAAGGCACTTTTGCAGTCGAACATTCAACCGAGCAAAGCGCAAAAAGGTTAGACGAACTCGACTGCACCTAGCAATTGGCACAATTATCGCAAATGAGCACCGAGTCCGTTTTTTCATTCAAATATAAGCAGCAGACTTAAAAAGCAAAATGCGGCATTTTGTAAATTTTAGTTTACAAATATCACGTTTTTAAACATACATATTCTTCAAATATTTCACACGGGTGCGCCGAAAACGAGTTTTATAGGGAGAAGACAATCCTGTGATTTTAGACTACTTTTTCCAGTATTTTCTGTCAAGAGAACGGTACATTATTGCCTCGGCAATATGATCGGCATTGATTTTTTCTTCTCCGTCAAGATCGGCAATCGTTCTCGCGACGCGAAGCACTCTATCATGACCGCGCGCAGAAAGTCCAAGGCTGTCAAACGCATCACGCATAAGATCGGATGCTTCCGCACCGAGAGCACAATAGCGGTGCATCATAGCCGAAGTCATCTTTGCATTGGGCAAAATAGCTCTCTCGCCGTTTCTTTTAAGTCTTTCCGCAGAAAACGCTCTTGCGGCATTAACACGGCTTCGTATTGCGGATGAAGGCTCGCCGGCTTTCGCTTTTCCGGATATTTCGGCATAAGAAACCGAAGGAAGTTCTATTTCTATATCTATTCTGTCAAGAAGCGGTCCGCTTACTCGTTCTAGATATTTCTTAATCGACGCGGGAGTGCAGGAGCATTGTTTTGTAGAATCACCGAAATATCCGCACTTACACGGATTCATAGCGCATACAAGCATAAATGACGAAGGATAGCTTACCTTTGCCAAGGCACGCGTTACGGTAACTCTTCCATCTTCAAGCGGCTGACGGAGTGATTCCGTTGCGTTTTTTGAAAATTCCGGCAATTCATCAAGAAAGAGAACTCCGTTATGAGCTATTGATATTTCACCGGGGCGCGGATTAGAGCCGCCGCCTACCAATCCGACCGATGTAACCGTATGATGCGGCGAACGGAAGGGTCGCGCGGTTATAATATCCCCCTTGAGCGTTCCCGCGACAGAGTGTATTTTGGTTGTTTCAAGAGCTTCTTCAAACGTGAGGTCGGGAAGAATCGTTGGCAAACGCTTTGCAAGCATGGATTTTCCCGCACCGGGAGGACCTATCATAAGCACGTTATGACCGCCTGCCGCGGCAATTTCGAGAGCGCGCTTTGCCTTAAGCTGACCGCGCACATCCGAAAAATCGATCCCCAGGTCTTTGCCCGAAAAGTCAAAACTCACATTATCTCTGCGAGCAGGCTCAATAAGTGCCACGCCCTTCAAGTGTTCGATGAGCGAGCGCAGAGTTTTAACGCCATAAACGGTTATCCCCTCGACAACCGAGGCTTCCTTTACATTTACATCGGGAACGAATATTTCCTTTCTTCCCGAATCTCTTGCAGAAATAGCCATTGGCAGGATGCCGCCAATGCCGCGCACCTCGCCGGAGAGCGAAAGCTCACCCAAAAAGCACTTATCCGACAGGTCTTCGCTGTGAGGAATGGTTCCGTCGCTTTGAAGAATTGCGGTTATTATTGCAAGGTCAAAGGCTGTTCCCTCTTTTTTCCTATCAGCAGGCGCAAGATTTATCATAATATCGAGAGCAGGAAACTTAAATCCGGAATTCTCGCAAGCAGATTGAACTCGATTTTTTGCCTCTTTTACAGCCGCATCAGGCAGACCTACAAGGTCAAATCGAGGAACTCTGTTCCAACTTGAGCACTCAACGGTCACCTCGTAACCGTCTATTCCGAAAACTCCCGAAGAATAAATTTTAGAAAGCATAATATATCCTTTCAGTCATACACCGACTCATCGAGCAATACGACTTGACGTATTTTTACATTTTTCAATCTTTATTTTAGCACAAATTCATTCGCACTGCAATAGTTTTATTGACTTTTTGCACGGCTTGGTTTATAATTAAGTTAAAATATAAAAAATCCCATACATACAAGGAAACGAGGTGCTAAAATCTTGAAAATAATAAAGAACGTGAGCCTTTGCAAAAAGAACGTGGACATTGGAGTCGAAAACGGTAAAATTGTAGAAATAGGCAAAATATCCGGTGATGGCGTAGATTTCGAGGGCGCAAGAATATTCCCCGGTCTTATCGACGTACACAGTCACGGAACTATAAGCTTTGATACTATGGATTGCAGGCTCGACGAAATGGCGGATTGGGAGCTTTCAAAGGGTGTTACTACCTGGTATCCGACAACTATGACAATGAGCCGCGAAGAAATAATTGCCGCGACCTCGGTAAATATAGATCTCGGACACGGAGCTAATATTCCCGGCTTTCACATGGAAGGTCCGTTCATCAATAAAAAGTATAAGGGCGCGCAAAACGAAGCATATATTCTCCCCCCCTCAATGGAGCTTTTCAATGCCTGCAAAAACATAAAAAAAGTAACGGTTGCTCCCGAGATTGATGGTGCTATGGAATTTATCAAGGAATGCCCCGCAGTAGTATCATTAGGTCACACGGATGCCGACTACGACACCTGCATGGAAGCCTTTAGGTGCGGTGCAAAATCCATCACCCACACCTATAACGTAATGCCCGGAATTCATCACCGAGCCCCCGGACCGATTGGCGCAGGCTCGGATAGTGAGGGTGTTTATGCCGAGCTTATCTGTGACGGAAAGCACGTTCATCCCGCAGCTGTCAGAATGCTTATCAAAATATTCGGCAAGGATAGAATCATTCTCATAAGCGATTCAATGTGCGCCACAGGACTTGATGACGGAACATATATTTTCGGCGGTCAAAAGACAATAGTTAAGGATGGTACGGCAAGAACAGAGGGCGGAAATCTTGCCGGCTCAACAAGCTCGCTCTTTGACTGTGTAAAATGCGCGATTTCCTTCGGAATCCCTGCCGAGGATGCGGTTAAGATGGCCAGCGAGAACCCTGCGCGTCAAATGGGTCTTAACAAAGGAAAAATCGAAGTTGGCTACGATGCGGATTTCATCATCGTTGACGAGAATTTCAATCTTATAAAGGCTATCGCAAGAGGCGAGTTTTAAGATATGAAGGAATATTTTAAGAGAAGCGAGCTTTTGCTCGGTTGTGCGGCTATGGAACGCTTATGCCAAGCCCGTGTCGCTTTATTCGGAGTTGGCGGAGTTGGCGGATATGCGCTTGAAGCACTTGTTCGTACGGGAGTCGGTGCTATTCATATTATAGACGCCGACTGCGTTGCGGAAAGCAATATCAACCGTCAGATAATCGCAACTACCGAAACGGTCGGAATGAAAAAGGTCGAGGCAGCTCGTCTTCGTGCGCTTTCAATAAACCCCGATGTAAAAATTGAGGTGAGTGATGTTTTCTATTCACACGAAAACGCTGACGGCTTTGATCTTTCAAAATATGACTATGTAATTGATGCAATAGACTCGGTATCAAGTAAGATATTACTTATAGAGCGCGCAAAGGAGTGCGGTGTGCCGATTATCTCATCAATGGGCGCAGGAAACAAGCTTGATCCCACAGCCTTCCGCGTTGCCGATATATCAAAAACTAAGGTTTGCCCACTGGCAAGAGTGATGCGAGGCGAGCTTCGCCGCCGAGGAATCAACCACTTGAAGGTGGTATATTCCGAGGAAGAGCCCATACGCGCAGTTGCGGATAACGAAAACGGGCAAATAACGCGACACGCCCCCGGAAGTATCGCCTTTGTCCCATCGGTTGTTGGATTGATTATTGCATCCGAGGTAATAAAGGATATTTGTCTTGAAAAGGAACAGTAAAAAATAAAAAGTGCTGACAGAAAAACATTGTCAGCACTTTTTGCGTTAAGGGGCTAGGGGGATTTGGAGCGAAAATTCGGGTTCTCCCGACCAACAGTTCTCGCCTGCGGGCTCGGTCACGCTCGGGGTCTGACAGTTATTAACTGTCATTCAACACCCTCGCGCCGCTTCGCTACGTATAAAATACGTCGAGGTCGGGAAACGCGAATAGAAAATGAATATAATTTGATGGAGAAATTCGTAGAATTTCAACCACATACTATATTTTCTTAGCTCATTTGTATAAAAGTGAGCTTTTTTATTCTATTTCGGTCATTTTCGGTTACGTCCAAATGCGCCAGCCTCTTTATAAATCAAGAAAGCTTCTTGATGGTTTCCATTACGTAATCACCGAAGTCCTCACAGGTCGCACCTGTTGATCTACCCGTAATTACAAGCTTCTTTTCCTCAAAGGAGCATATATCAAGAGCGCGCTCAAGCCTGTCGGCTCTATCCTGGAGTCCTATATGAGAGAGAAGCATTACGGACGCGCGGAGCATCGAGCAGGGATCCGCGTATATAGCTCTGCCCTCATTGACCATTCTCGGTGCAGAGCCATGAATAGCCTCAAACATTGCATATTTCTTGCCGATATTTGCGCATCCGGCAGTACCTACTCCGCCCTGGAACTCTGCCGCTTCATCCGAAATTATATCACCGTAGAGGTTCGGGAGAAGAAGAACCTTGAAATCGCGGCGGCGCTTCTTATCAACGAGCTTCGCCGTCATGATATCGGCATACCACTCATCGGTCACGATTTCGGGATAAAGCTCTGCAACCTTGTGGCAATCCTCAAGGAAATTACCGTCGGTTGTTTTGATTACATTTGCCTTGGTTACGAGAGAAACTCTTCCCATATTGTTCTTTCTTGCATAGTCATAGGCAAGACGGGCGATTCTGTCCGAGCCCTGCTTGGTGGTAATGGTAAAATCTACCGCGAGATCATCGGTAACATTAAATCCGGACGAACCAACCGCGTATCCACCCTCGGTATTTTCGCGGAAGATAACCCAGTTAATACCTTCCTCCGGAACTTTAACGGGACGAACATTAGCAAAAAGGTCAAGTGCCTTACGCATAGCAACGTTTGCCGACTCAATATTAGGCATACCGCTTCCCTTCTGGGGGGTGGTGGTAGGACCTTTGAGAATGATGTGACAAGCCTTAAGCTCTGCCATTACATCATCGGGAATAGCTTTATTATGAGCTATACGGTTTTCAAGAGTGAGCCCGTCAATGGTTTTGAATTCAACCTTACCCGCTTCTACGAGATCGGAAAGCATAAAGCGAAGAACTCTTTCTGCTTCCTTTGTGATAATCGGACCAATACCGTCACCACCGCAAACACCAATTATAAGCTTATCAAGAGATGCGTAATCTACAAAATCTCCCTGGGCCTTCATATCCTCAACGCGCACAAGCTGTTCTTCAAGAATTTTGCGGAATTTTTTGCACGCTTCATCCAAATTTATATCGTAATTTGCCATTTTTGTAAACCTTTCTTTTCATATACGTAATTTATTTAGTCTATACTGTAATGCTATCGCAGTTGTTTCACAGAGAGCATCATAAAGCTCGCGACATCTAACTGCGATATTCCCTGCTTTTGCCAATCATCCGTGCGATTTGGTGTAATTCAGCATACCGCCCGCAAGAAGAATTTCTCTCTGACGTGCAGTAAGAGTAAGCTTAAGTGCCACCCGTGCGCCGTTTTTGTTATTTACAAGTATAACTCTATCTGCATTTTTAATTGCTTCGGCAAAGCCTTCAATGTAAAGAGAATCGCCCTCTGTAAGTTTATCATAATCCTCTTCATTTTCAAGAGTCAGGGGAGTTATACCAAAATTGATAAGATTTGCAACGTGGATTCTTGCAAAGCTCTTTGCAATCACCGCGCGGATGCCGAGATAGAGGGGAACGAGCGCTGCGTGCTCGCGGGATGAGCCCTGACCGTAGTTCTGACCACCGAGAATAATTCCACCGCCGCGCTCTGTCGCTCTCTTCGGGAAATCCTTATCACAAACGGTGAAGCAGAACTCCGAGAGCTTCGGAACGTTTGATCTGTACGGCAAAACCTTTGTTCCGGCAGGCATAATATGGTCGGTTGTAATATTGTCACCAACCTTGAGAATAAGCTCGCAGGAAAGGTCGTTATCCGGAACCTTACCTATCGGAATAGGCTTGATATTAGGACCGCGCTCAACGGTAATATTGCACGCTTGCTCTGCGCTTGCGGGCTCTTCTATGAAGTTATCATTTATCTTGAAGGTCTTCGGCATATCGATTGCGGGAGCAGCTCCGAGAGTCGTAGGATCAACAAGCACGCCTGCAATAGCCGATGCCGCCGCAGTTTCGGGAGAAACAAGATAGACCTGTGCATCCGCAGTACCGCTGCGTGCAAGGAAGTTTCTATTGAAGGTACGAAGGCTTACACCACCGGACTTCGGGGAGAATCCCATACCTATACAAGGTCCGCAGGCACATTCAAGAATTCTGGCACCTGCCGCAATAAGGTCAGCAAGCGCACCGCACTCTGCAAGCATAGTATAAACCTGCTTTGAGCCGGGAGAGATAGAAAGTGAAACATCGGGATGTACGGTTTTGCCCTTGAGAATTGCCGCAACGGTAAGCATATCAAGCATAGAAGAATTGGTACAAGAGCCTATGCATACCTGATCAACCTTCATACCCGCAATACTTGACACGGGTTTGACATTATCCGGACTATGAGGACAAGCCGCAAGAGGACGAAGTGCAGAAAGGTCAACGGTATAGTGAGCATCATACACAGCATCATCGTCGGCAAGAAGCGGAACAAAGCACTCCTCTCTACCCTCCGCAATAAGAAAATCTCTCGTTACATCGTCGGATGGGAATATTGAGCTTGTAGCACCAAGCTCCGCGCCCATGTTCGTAATTGTTGCGCGTTGAGGAACGGTAAGAGTCTTAACTCCCGTGCCCGTGTATTCCATAATTGCACCAACGCCGCCCTTAACTCCGAGCATGCGAAGAACCTCAAGAATAACGTCCTTTGCGCCAACGTATGCACCAAGCGAGCCGACAAGCTCTATATTTATAATTTTAGGCATATTGATGTAATAGGTTCCGCCGCCCATAGCAACAGCAACGTCAAGGCCGCCCGCGCCCATTCCAAGCATACCGATACCGCCTGCTGTGGGAGTGTGGCTATCCGAACCGATAAGAGTTTTTCCGGGTACTCCGAAGCGTTCAAGATGAACCTGATGACAGATGCCGTTTCCGGGGCGTGAAAATTTCACTCCGTGCTTTTTGGCAACCGTCTGTATATATCTGTGGTCATCCGCATTTTCGAAGCCTGCCTGAAGGGTGTTGTGATCTATATAAGCAACCGAAAGCTCGGTTTTAACTCTCTCTATCCCCATAGCCTCAAGCTGAAGATATGCCATGGTTCCGGTGGCATCCTGGGTAAGAGTTTGGTCGATTTTAAGACCTATTTCACATCCTGCCTTCATTTCCCCGGAGACAAGATGATTTTTAATTATTTTTTGTGCAACGGTATATCCCATTTTTACTTATCCTCTTTTTTTTCTGCTTCAAACGCAAATATGAGGTTTTCAAGCGCACGCTCTATATGGCATGAAGTGAGCCTGTCTGCCGCTTGTGCATCATGTGCCTCTATTGCTGCAAGTATTTCTCTATGCTCAAGAACCGAGCGCTCAAGACGCCCCGGCACCGAGAGAGAGAGTTTTCTGTAAAGTTTAATTTTTCTGTGAAGCTCGGAAAGCGTTTTGCAAAGCAAACGGTTTCCTGTTGCTTTGTATATCGTTTCGTGAAATTCCGAGTCAAGCTCCTTTAATCTGTCTGTATCGTCAGGACCTATTCTCTTGAGGTAAAATTCGGAAAGCTCAACCGATTCGCGGAGTGTACGAAGTCCTTCATCATTTATCTTTTCCGCGGCGATAGCCGAAGCAAGACCTTCAAGGCGCACTCTTATTCGGTATATATCGACAAGGTCATCCTTGGTTATACCAACAACAACAGCACCCTTGTTTGCCACGGTTTCCACAAGCCCCTCTTCGGCAAGTCGATGAATCGCACTTCGAACCGGAGTTCTGCTCACTCCAAGCCGCTCCGAAAGCGCGATTTCGGCAAGCGGTGTACCCCGTGTAAGTTTTCCGGAAAGAATTTCTTCCTCAAGCTCGATATACACCTGTTCTTCAAGTGATATAAATTTGCTTTCTACCTTCATACTCAACCTCTTTTTGTAAGAAACATAGGTCTGTAGGATTGGACAAGACTTTCCATTTCGTCATCACCCATAAGAGTCGTTCTTCCATCGGAATAAAGCTTATCTATATCCGACTTAATGTTTACAACAAGCTCCGACTGCTTAGTAAGGACATCATCTCCTGTCAATCCATAGTGGTTATTTATCCAATACGCGATTCCGGCTGTTCCGGATGTGTTGGATATTGCAACCATAGCGCTCTTATTGAGTATTTTTTCTGTATTAAAGATGTTATAAATCTCCGCATCCTTCATAAGTCCGTCTGCGTGAATACCTGCGCGAGTCATATTAAAATTATCACCTACATAGGGTGTCATCGGCGGTATATCGTAATGAAGCTCATTTTTGAAATAATCTGCTATTTCGGTAATAACGGTAGTATCCATTCCGTTCAGTGTTCCAAGAATCGAGGCATATTGAACAACCATAGCCTCAAGAGGAACGTTACCTGTGCGCTCTCCTATGCCGAGAAGCGAGCAGTTAACCGCAGATGCGCCGTAAAGCCAAGCGTTAACCGCATTATTAACTCCCTGATAAAAATCGTTATGACCGTGCCATTCAAGCATATCCGAGGAAACGCCTGCATAGTGGTGAAGACCGTAAACGATACCAGGAACACTTCGCGGAAGCGCAACACCGGGATAGGATACTCCATATCCCATAGTATCACACATACGAATTTTTACAGGAATTCCTGCCTCGTGCGAAAGCTCGGTAAGCTCATTGACAAACGGAACAACAAAGCCGTAAAAGTCTGCACGGGTAATGTCTTCAAGGTGACATCTGGGGCGAATGCCCGCATCAAACGCGCGCTTTACTACAGCGAGATAGTGATCAAGTGCCTCACCGCGAGAAAGTCCGAGTTTTTTGAAAATATGATAGTCGGAGCAGGAAACGAGGATACCCGTTTCGCGAATTCCAAGACTGCGAACCAGCTCGAAATCCTCCTTCTTCGCTCTTATCCAGGTTGTTATCTCGGGAAATTCATATCCGAGATCCATGCAGCGAAGCATAGCTTCCTTATCCTTTTCGGTGTAAACAAAAAATTCACTCTGGCGTATTACACCGTTTTTACCGCCAAGACGATGAAGCATCTTGTAAAGATCTACTATCTGCTTTACAGTATAGGGTGCGCGCGACTGCTGACCGTCACGGAAGGTAGTATCAGTTATCCATACATCCGCAGGCATCGCAAGCGGTACTCGACGGTGGTTAAATGCTATTTTAGGTATTTCATCGTAAGGATATATCTCTCGGTAAAGGTTGGGGTCTTCGACATCCTGAAGCGAATACTTATACTGTGCCTGCTCCAGAAGATTGCTGTAAGGGTTCTTTTCAATCATTTTTCCTCAATTCCTTTCGGTTTTCAGCGCAATTGTATTCTTGTATACAATCTTTCGTGAGTACAATTATACTATATCATTTGGCTAATGTCAATACATTAAATAAAAAAATTATAATTATAACAAAAATTAAATTTTAGATTATATTCTATATATATGTTTATATGGATATTTAAGCTAATAGAAAGCATCGAAAATTTATTTTGACAACAAACGGAAG
>CAYRJG010000001.1:0-45435 GCA_964424525.1 uncultured Ruminococcus sp. | reverse complement strand
CTGCGGCATCGACGTCCCAAACGTCGCGCGCTACCAACTGCGCCACACCCCGAAATATTAAGTTTTTAGAATATACGGAATAAAATAAGTGCTATCTTTACCGCGCGCCCTCGCGGGATAGTCGCTCAAGGTGCCATACTATTATAACAGATTAAAAAGCAAAAGTCAAGAAAAAAATGTAGGTTTCTAAAAATGTCTGTCGCACGGGGAAATGTGCCTCCCCGTGCGAGATTTTCGTTCTAAAGGCACTCAGCTTGAGTGTCAAGGTATTCTTCGGTAACTTCACAAAGTTCAATTTCAACATCACGGTTAACTGTGATGCCGGAGAGGTAAACAGTTTCGGGCGTGTGATATTTGAAAGGCTTATCCTGCTTGAATTCAGGGTCGTAATTTGGCAAAATGTAAAGTTTAGTTAGCTCACAATCCTTCGAAAGCTTGATATCAAGACCTTCAATTTTGAAAATGTGGGGTAGCATACATTTGTATCCAAAGTCGTGATCGCCCGTATTGTGCGCGGAGAATATAGAGCTTGGATTAACAGCTCTAGGCACCCAAGTGCAGTTTTTGATTGTAAGTTCACCGTCGAAGAATGAGCCGTAATCAGGTCTGAAATTGACGAGCGCGCCACCGCGAACCGTTGTATTTTCGATAACAAATTTTCCAAAACCTATAAGGTTGAGTCCGTGATGACCGAGAACGCAATTTTTGATACTTCCGTTAGTTACTCCACAATGCGCGTCAAATCGCGACATTACGCAATCGGTAAGTGAGATCTCCTTTGAATAATTAGATCCCATAAGTCCCCAATATCTGTTATCGTTGATGTCAATAGTCTGTTTGATTCCAATGAGCCGTGCTTTTATTGCCGCGCTAAATGAAAGCTCATAAGTTCCCATAGAAACTTCCTTGCCGGGAATCTGGCTTGCAGTCATATATGTAAAGTGCGGAGTCAAGAGGAGATTTTCGGCAGTGAAATTATAGCACTCCTGAGCTGAAATAAATCCTTCGTACGGAGCTCCGTGGTCACCTTCACCTACAATGTAGTGGGTAAGTCCTTTTATCGTGACATTGGATCTTGAAATGCGAAAATTTCTTCTGTGATAGGTATATTTTGAGGGAGCGCGGTTTGCAACGGTCGTGAAAACACCGCCCTCAATAGTTATAGGTTTATCGTTTATCGACTTCGCGTATGCTTTTGATATTGTCGGATAGTTCCAGTTGATTTCGTTTTTGATATTGCCGTCATTATCAACAATAAAGCAATCCGAAGGATTGTCGCCTGCGTTTTGGTTAAGACCTTTTCTGATATATATTTTGCGACTGTCGGTAAAAATTCTTACATAGGCATCACCCGTGTGAGGGAAATCCAGCTTTTTTTGATTCTGTGAGAGTGATGAAATGTCAATATCGTAAGGAGCTTCGTCTTCTGCAACATTGAAAATCGACGTCTTGATATTATCAAGCTCTCTGTCATCAATTATGAATTTTGCCGTTCCGAAATTTACGCTTGTTTTTATGGTTGCTGTAAGATCGCGCTTACCAATATAATATGTTGCACCGTTACGCACGGTGACCGTGAGTCCGTTTTCGTTTGCATAGTTATGGCAGGCAACTATTGCGGGCATATCATCTGTTATACCGTCACCAACCGCACCGAATTGTTCATAGTTAAGAATTTTCTCGTTCATAGTGTAGCTCCTTAAATAAAGATATGCTCTCCATTGTTTTTTGCTACCTTTAGTATACACCTCGCAAAAATAATTGTCAACATTTACATCCGTAATTTTCTTATGTGGATATATTTTTTTTTCGCATTTTGGTTATTGACACATAATTTAATTCGAAGTATACTTATACTACGTTTTATTTGATAGTTTAAAAGAATGTTTTGCATTTATCCGCACAAAATACAGGTATGAACATTCATATCAAAAAAGCGGTGCTGAAAAGAATATTTTTTGTCGCACTTCAGTTTTTATTTGCTTTTATAGCAGTGATTTTTATTCTTTCATATAGAATAGAATCACTCGCAAAATTCCTCGAAATAAATTTTGCGAGTCCTGCGCGGCTGTTTTTATCACAAATTACGTCCATTGTAGGACTTTCGATATTTGAGCTTTTTATTGCGTTTTCACCAATAATAATTGCACTTGCGGTTTGGAAGTGTTTTCGCTTTCCAATAAAAAAAGCTACTGCAATGTTGCTGGTAGCTGTTGAAGTACTTTTACTTTGTTACGGAGTAACATTGGGGATTCCTTCCGTTTACTCTAATAAAATTTCTCACGGGGTAGGGGATGTTTCTGATTCAGATATCATTTCTGCGGCTGAATGGGTGGTATCGGTTATTTCATCGGATGAAATAATATCCGCCCCGGATAAAGAAGATATTCTTGAAATGTCACTCTTTGCAACAAAAAGCTTTTTTGCGGACTATCCTTCAAAAGCAGTTTGTGCGCCCAAGCCTAAAATATCCTTGCTCTCGGAATTCCTTACCGATGCAAACATCCTTGCATATTATGCCTTTCCAACATCGGAAATCATGATAAACGGTATTCAACCTGAATATATGATGTCGTATACTGCGGTGCATGAGCTGGCTCATTTCTTTGGCATTACGCGTGAAGATGAGGCAAATCTTTTTGCATTTCGTGCTTTGTTTGAATCAAATAATCAATATCTGCGTTATGCGGCCGCGTTGCGCGCTTATGAATATTTGGCGTATCCTTTATATCACATATCTTATGAAAAGTATAGTGTCTTATCTTCGAATATTCCCAAATTTGCGAAAGAGGATCTGTTGAGGTCTTATAAATTTTCTGTATTACTCGGTAACGGTAAAATCGGAGAAATATCAAATGCGGCAAATGATGCGGCTCTTTCGCTTCGCGATGATCGCGGTGCAAAAAGTTATTCAAATACCGCACGATTGCTAACGGCTTATATAATGAACAAGATTCGTTCATAGGATGTAACTAAAAAACGCTCTTCGAATAAGATGATGTTAAATACATCATATCGGAGAGTCGTATGAATAAATTCGTTATTAACGGTGGGCGAAAGCTCTCCGGAGATATACACGTCAGCGGATCAAAAAATGCAGCGCTTCCTATAATTTTTGCCTGCATTGTAACGCGCGGTATTTCTGTTTTATACAATGTACCGGATATAATCGATGTTCGTGTCGCCATAGCTTTGCTTGAAAATATGGGAGCGCGCATTTGGCGTTTAGATGATGCTTTATATGTAGATACTGAAGATATGTTTTATTCCTTGCCCGATGCACAGCTTGTTTCATCAATTCGAGCTTCATCCTATCTCCTCGGAGCAACTCTTGCAAGATTCGGTCAAACTCATATACAGCATTTTGGCGGTTGCAATTTCGATAATCGTCCGATAGATATGCATATAGAGGCTATGCTTTCGCTCGGTGCTACTGTTGACGGTGACAGAGTGTTATCAAAGAAGCTTATAGGTTCGGATATACACTTTTCTAAAATTTCTGTTGGAGCAACGGTGAATTCGCTTATTCTTGCCGCTTGCGCGGAGGGCGTGTCAAATATTTACGGCTATGCAAAAGAGCCTCACGTCATGGCACTTGCGGATTTTCTCAAAAGTGCGGGAGCGCAAATAACATTTTTTGAAGACCGCATAGAGGTGGTAGGAAAAGAGCTTTCGGGCGGAAAGGCAAAAATAATTCCCGATATGATAGAAGCGGGAACATATCTTATCGCGTCGATTGCTACTAATTCGCGCCTTCGGGTAACGGGAGTTGATCCTGTGCATGTTGAATCTTTGACAAAACTGCTTATGCGCGGGGGCGTGTCACTTTATTTTGATGAAAATTCTGTAACTAACGGATGCTCGCTTTGTGAGCCGCTCGATATTGTGACAGAGCCGTATCCCGGTTTTCCAACAGATCTTCAACCTCAAACTGCGCCGCTTATGGCTGTGGCATTCGGTGGCAGAATAAGAGAGCGCGTTTGGCACTCAAGATTCGGATATCTTAGCCAGCTTTCAAAGTTTGGGCTCAATTATTCCATCAACGGTGACGAGGCTGTGATTTATCCATCCTCGATTCACCGCGCATATGCTTCAATACCCGATTTGCGTGGCGGAGCAGCTCTTATTATTGCCGCATTGATTGCAAAAGGTGAAAGCGTTCTTGATGGGACGGATATTGTTTTCCGCGGTTATGAAAATATAGTTGATAAGCTTCGACTGGTCGGAGCAGATATATATGAAACAAATTAAAGGAGTATATAAAAATGAAAAGAATTATAACGATCCAGGATATTTCCTGCGTTGGAAAGTGCTCTCTCACCGTAGCACTTCCGATTATCTCTGCCGCAGGAGTTGAAACGGCAGTGTTACCTACAGCGGTTTTGTCAACTCATACAGCGTTTCCGAAATTTACGTTTCGCGACCTTACCGACGAGATAACTCCCATACAAGATACCTTCCGCGAACTTGATATAGGCTTTGATGCCATATATACAGGATACCTTGGTTCTTTTTTGCAGCTTTCGCTTGTAGATAAATTCATATCCGATTTCAAACGTGAAGATACATTTGTACTTATCGATCCTGTTATGGCAGATCACGGAAAGCTTTATGCGGGATTTACCGAGGAGTTTGCTAAAGCTATGGCAAAGCTTGCTGCTAAAGCTGACCTTGTTGTTCCTAATGTGACCGAGGCTGCGTTTATGCTTGGTATTCCGTATAATCCCGATTACGATGAACAGTACATAAGAGAACTTCTTAAATCACTTACCAAGCTCGGTTGTCCTCGTGTTGCGCTTACCGGTATTAGCTTTTCGGACAGCGAAATAGGCGTTTATTATTACGATAGCATAAAGGATAGTTATTTCAAGTATTTTAATGAAAAGCTTCCAACCGCATATCACGGAACGGGTGATATTTATGCTTCGAGTGTTCTTGGTGCAATAATGCGCGGTATCTCCGTAGAGGATGCTCTTACAATAGCTGTTGATTATACGCTTGAAACAATGAAAATGACTGCGCTTGATCCCAATCGCAGATTTTACGGAGTTAATTTTGAAACGGCTCTTCCGTATTATATCAACCGTATAGGAAAATGTGCTACCGATATAAAGTAATGATATTAATAAAGCAAGAGGAAAATTCTGGTTTTCAGAGTTTTCCTTTTTTATTTAATGCTTTGGGCGCTTTGTTTTATGCTTTTTAGCCAGAAGAGAAAAGAAAATTGAGGTTGCGACGTAAAGCAAAAGATTGACCGCGGTGACAACAGGAAGTTTTCCGCCTGTCATTATGATTCCCAAAAACAGACACACGAGTGCAAAGAGAAGGGCGGCAAGAGCACTGGGCAACAATCCGCCCTCTCCCTTGTATCGTGAGGTGGAAAATCCCGTAATTGCCCCCGATATAATCAGAACAAAAAATGAAATAGCACCTATGTTCGAGGATGGGTCATCAAGCATATTTGCTATAATAGCACCAATAAATGCACACACAAGAAATGTGCAGGTTGCAAGAATAATACCAAATAGCAGTGCGCTTGCGGTTGTTTTCTTTATGCTTCGTTTTTTTGATTTGCTCATGCTTGCCTCCGATTTTTTGAATATGTTTTGTATAACATATTCTTAAGGTAGCACTTTTATTCGCAAAAACAAAAAAAGAATCCGCTATCTTTCAAGCGGACTCTTTTTTATAAATTTTCTTAATCGGCTTTCTTTTTCCCAAAAGAAAACATCTTTTTCTTTTCTGTGGTGGTTTTCTGGGGAGCTTCAGCAGGAGCCTCTTCTGCTACGGGAGTCTCTTCTGCGTCGTTAGCTTCCATTACAGCAGCGGCAAGATCTGCCGCCTTAACGTCAACTGTTCTGATAGCACCTTTGAGGAAACGTATTTTTGTCTTATCTTTTGTGGTTTCGAGTACGAAGGTTTCTCCTTTTACGGAAACAACCTTACCAATGATACCGCCAATAGTAGTAACCTCGTCACCAACCTGAAGAGAATTGCGCATTTCTGCATCCTTCTTCTCCTGCTTCTTCTGGGGACGGATCATAAAGAAGTAGAGTACAACAAAAAGTACTACCACCATAATTAAGGGCATAAAACTATCCATAATATCAACCTTTCAATTTTTAATAACTTTAAATATTATACATTATCTTTTTAAAATTTGCAAGCCCATTTGGGATTTTTTGAAAAAAATAACAAATTAGCAATAATTTATGTATTTTTTATATCTGAACGGTTATATTCGGCTGCTTCGATTATAGATGTCAAAACCTTCTTTGGCTCCGTCCACCATTCTCGCGAGGTAACGCGAAGTATCGTCCATCCCATCAGCTCAAGATATTGAGGATAGTAGATTTCGCGCTCGGTAACCGACTCCGAAAATTTAAACGCATCTTCATCAAGAATAACGCCTGCAAGATATTTATCCTTTTTTTCGTCGTATATCGCGAGAGATATTCTGCTCATCTTGCCTCCCGGATACGACTTTACAGTGTAACCCATCCGTTCAAGCTTTTCTGTTATTCCTTCTTTCGTGGTAGGATGCGAACAGATTCTCTCTTCTTTTGCATCGGTCATATTGCTAAGATCCGAGAGAATTGAAGTCACCTCGCTCTTGGTTCCCACAGCCGAAGCCTTGATATATTCAAGGAATCTTTTATAGATTTCGATCCCGTGAGCTTTGTCATCAATATCTTCGGGTAAAACGCCGCTTACGAGAATGAATTTTTGCTTTGCGCGTGTTATGGCAACATTGATTGACGTTTGAAGATCAAAGCTTGTATTTTGCGAGTTAGGCGAGGGGCGTGTTGCGTTATTTTGAGAAATAGTAGGAGAAAGAATGATTGTGTCGCGCCTTTCGCCTTGTACGTTTTCTATGGTTTTAACGAAAAATGAGAGATCTTTTCCTTTCTCGGTGCGCGCTTTCTCTTTTTCGATGAATTTTGTCAATTCTTCCGAACAAGCCATTTTTTCGTTAAGCATTTCGATAATGCAATCGCGTTGCTCACTTGTAAATGTAATAACGCCCAAGCTTCCCGTATTTCTTTTTTTCTTCGAAAGCTCAACGATGAGTTCTACCGTTTTTTCTGCTTCCTTGGAGCATCGGCCTTCCAAGACGTTACCTTCAACGGTATGAAGCTCTATCGGGCGTTGCTTTTGCTTTTTTCGTAGCTTTGGAGCAACTATTAGCTCGGAAGAATAGAAGGCGCGGTTTGAAAAGTTTATAAATTCGTCCTTTTCGGTTCCGTAGTGATAGGATAATTTTGTTATCGGAAGCTTTTTTTGAGCAATATCATAAAGGCTTTTTGCTTCGAGGGCAGTCTGTTTTTCGCCGGATTCAAAAATGTCATCGTTTCCGAGCATTCTTCTCATAAAAGCGGCTGACGGATGAATCTGCTTTCCATCTCCCATTACAGCGATGCTTTTTCCACGGTATATTGCCGGAATCGCTTCTTCTATGAACATCTGGGATGCTCCATCAAATATTACGACATCAAAAAGATTTTTTTTGAGAGGTAGCAAACTTGAAACATTCTCCGGTGTGAGAAGCCAGCAGGGGAATAATGAAAAGATCAGCTTTTCATGAAAGTCAACAAGTCTTTTTATTGATAGTGTAGCTTTTTCGCAGGATATATCGGCAAGATATTTGTCCCTATCTTTGTTTTGCATATAAGCGGAAACGTATTCGTTTACGCGAGAAATATCGGTCAAGCTGTTTGTAAAATCTTTTGCGCGTTCATAAAGACGGCTTATTTTTTCTCTTGATTCGGAAAGATTCGGTGCAGCTTTAAAGAATTCCTTTTCCGTTATTTCGTATTTCGAAAGCTCGTGGTATATTCTGAGAGGGATAATTTTTTCGATTATATCAAGAAAATGGTGCTTATCCTTTGAATTGTTGTATGCAAAATCAAGAATAGAAATAATTCTCTTGTCGGTTGATGCAAAAAGCTTTTCCCAAATTTGCATTTTTTCGTACTTGGCAAGAGCCGAGCGCATTCTCTCAATATAATCGGAATTTCCGGAAAGAATATTGCACAGTGCATCGGTATATCCGGCTTCGGTTAAAATGCGTTTTAGGGGCTCATAATCTCGCGCATATTCACGAATGGCGGTAAGCGTGTCAAGAAATTCCTCTTTGATCTCACCTCTGATTCGTGATGTGAAAAGCTTTTTCGGGTGCTTGATGCGGCTTTCGTGCTTTACGGCAGAATCAAGAACCGCCATATCGTTGATCTCGGCGTAGTATGCCATGATTTGACGGTAGTACGGATATTTCGTGCTATTGAATGCAGGCTTGTTTTCTTCCGCTATGGCAGAGACAAGTGCTTGAATCTCTTTTATCACACGTCCATCGAGGTTGGGATGAATATATCCGTATATGGGATTCTCTGTCTTTTCCGTGATGAACTCGTAATAAGCCTTGGCAAGATCTGCATCTTTTATTCCGTTAACGGCAATTTTTAATGCCGTGTAGTCGAGTGCCATTAAGTCGGGGCTTGTAATAAGCGATGTATATATATCGATATCCGATGATCTTGCAGACAGTGCAGAAGATGAATCATACATCTCCGTAAGCGAAAGTCCAAACGGACGCTTTTCGGACATCTTATCAAAGAAAGCAATAATATGCGCTTCTTCGGCTTTTATTTCATCGATTATGCCTTTATGAGATTGCAAAAGCGAATCTGCATCCGCAAGAGGTGATGCCAGACTGTTTTCGTGAGCTGAACGCAAATTTTCGTAAAAGCCTTCGCGCTCGGTGCTCTCGTCGTTGATATAAACGCACCTGTTCTTTAGATCTCCAAGCGTATTGAAGATTGAATCGAGTGCCATCTTTTTGTCAGAAACAAGTAAAACTCGTTTCTTCTTACAAATGGCGTCGACTATCATATCGGCAGCAACATTTGCACACCCCGTAAACGGCGGAGTGTTTATGACATAGCATTTTCCGTCTCCGACCTTGCGAACCGCTTCAAATTGACGGTAATCAAGATTTTTCAGAGTATATGTAGCCTCGTCAGGCTTTTCCTGCTTTCCAAATTTTCCGAAAAGCTCAAAAGCCTTGGAAAATATTGTAGAATAAGAAGTGGATTCCTCCGAAAGAATGTCTATTGCTTCGTTTGCGTCGTTTATCTTTTCCAGAACGGTATAATCGTTATATATAGGTTGAGAAAGCGAAAAACGAGATAATACCGCAGCATATCTTATCGAGAAATTGTTCTTACCGGCAGGCTCCTTGAATCTTGAATATCCAAACATGTTTCTGGAATCGGAGTACTCTATGGAAATATTGTTTTTGCAAATATATTTTGCGAGGTTTTCGAGTTTGCCGAACCCGTCAAGTGAATCAAAATCAAGCTGAATGGCATCTGTGTTGATTTTTCTTGCATAGGAGTAAGCGGAAATAAAAGACGGATTAATAAGGATTTTTTCGTTTAAATCATGCTTTAGTATAACGGTTTCATCATCTTTTATATCAATCCTGACAGGGAAGAGAAGAAGCGGTGCTTTGACAGGCGTGTTAACCGCGCCATGAGAAAGCGTGCCGAAAACAAAAGGATAACCTACGTAAAGCTCATTCTTTCCGGTGTCTTTTTCTATATCTTCGCAATGAGCTCGGATGGCTTTTATCGAAGAAAGCTCTTCGTTAAGCTCCTTTTTCAGCTCCTCGCGCTGCTTGCGTGCATTCATTTTTGCAACGCGCTGCGCTTTTTCCGGATTTGCTAAAGACGGAAGCGATTCGGTGCTACTTTCTGTTGCGTTGAGAAGGTCCAAAAGACTTTTTTTGTCCTTTTTTGAAATGAGCGTGAATTCGGAGTGACGGTCAGAACCTAAAAATGCGATAAATTCTGCAATTTTTTCATCGCGTCCGGAGAGTATTTTTCCAATGTCACAGGATGAGGAATGAACGATAGACGAAAGATAAAGACTTTTGCTATCTCCGCCTATTTGGGTAAGGCGTTCTTTGTAATAGGTGTAAATGTTCCTTGACATACCGTTCCTCCTTTCCACCGTGCAACAAATTGCTCCCGAAAATTATTTGCAAATATCATTCTACCATATTGTATCGGAAAAATCAACCGAAAATTGTGCAAATAACAAAGTTTTTTTGGAAAATTCGGGATAGGCGATTTCGGATTTTAAAAATGTAAAACCAAAGTTGTTTTTATGAACAAAATTCAATTGAAATTCTGTTGTTAAATATATAGGAATTTATTGTAATTGTACAAATGATACAAAAAACAAGGCGAAAATTTGCTATATTGCCGAGTTGATTTTTTTGCGAGTTAATGTTATAATTACTTATAAGTAAAATTATATTACCTGCGCGAAATGCGTCAGTAAGGAGAGAAACATGAAATTTGCAAAGAGAATTCTTGTGGCTGTACTTGCGATTGCTCTTCTGACATCTATGTTCGCTCTTTCTTCCGTAGCGGAGGAGGATCGTGAATACGATTACAGACTTGGATCCATCACTATGGCCGAACAGATCCTTGAGTATTACGCTCTTGATGATTATCTTGCGGATAACTACGAGGACGGAACATGGAATGAGGATATCTTGAATATCACCAAGGCATCAAGATACGTTCCTACTTATGGGATTGCGGCTGACCCGTTGAATCCAGACAATATGGTTTTGACATCGTCGCTTCCCAGAAACCGTACTGCGGTTGGTTATAAGCTTGAATCTGCTCCCGGTGAGCTTCTCACCGATAAGCTCATTGTTTCAGCAAGAGTATATTTTGATGAGTCTGCAACCAATGGACTTAACTTTAAGCTTAATGCCGGTCTTCAGTCCGAGATTGATCCTTCTTCTCGTTATTTCGATATCGTTAAAATCGATATGAAAACCGGTGCTCTTACTTATTCCGGTTGGGATGATGAAACTCAGATAATGGAAGCCGATAAGTATACATACGCGGACTTTACTGCGGTTACCGGTGTATGGTACGATATTCTTATTACCTTTAACGCTGAAGCTGATTACTATAACCTTATTATTAAGAATGTTCCCGATGATGAAAGCGAAGCTGAAGTTCTTGTAAATACAGGAAATGTTGAGATTAAGGGTGCTACAGGTATGGCAGGATTTAACCTTTCTGTTGCTCATACCGCAAACTCCGCAGCAAGCTTCTCTTTTGATAACATAGAGATTTATGAGGGTACTACCACTCGTTCACCTTCTTACAAGTCGGAAAACACCAAAATCCACGTAGAGGATCTTGTTGAGTTCTATGCGGCAGAAACTACCGATTATGCTACAAAGCTCAGAATTGCCGATACTCTTTTCGAGCTTTACAGTACCTATTCTGTAGATATCAGCTATGAGAATACTGTTGATTCTATTTCCAAGATGTATGAAACTCTTGCTGCAGAGTTTATTGCTCGTGCAGGTGCAATAGATGATACTCTCAACTATGCAGGCAGAGCTGCATGGATTGAAAAGATTGAAAAGTATGAGTTAAAGCTTCCTCAGAATGCTGATCTTGCAACAACTCCCGGTCTTACTCCTGAACTTATCGAAGATATCATTGAATGTAGAAATGCACTTACGGCTGAAAAGGCCAGCGTAGCTATTGTTAAGGAGCATTCTGAAAACTACATTGATTTCATGACCAATGTTTATGATGCTGATAACAAAAATTACGTTCAGATGCAGGTATGGGTTGCAGAACTTAATGATGAATATACCGAAGATAATACTGCTTTTGCAGGTTTTGATACCGTAAAGTATCCTTATCAGACTCGCTTCTATTCGGAGTTCGATCCCACATACGAGGGCGTTCCCGAATTGGTTAAAGAGGCAGAGGCATTCGTTGCTAAGTTTAATGAAATCAATGCTAATATCAACGCGTTTTTGACTCACGTTGATTCTATCGAGCTTTCTGCATCTTTTGGTGCGCGTTATACCGCTTACGTTCATGCATTTGAGGTTTACAATAACGGAGTTATCCATCCCGCTGTTGATAATGATTCTCATGCTGAACTTAAGAACAGAATCGCTTACTACAAGAGAACCGAACCCTCTATCCTTTCCAAGAAGGCTGAGTGCGAACTCTTTATCTCTCTTGTAGAGCAGGCTCAGATCGCTTCTTACTATACCGTGTTTGTTGAAAAGCTTGATCTTGCTGTTGCAGCTTTTAAAGATATTGCAATTGATTATGAGAACATAACCGAATCTGTTGAAATTTATAATGAGCTTCGTCTTACTCGTGCAGCAATTGAAGCAGACGCTAATGCTTACATAGCAGCAGTTGATGCTATTGCTGATGCTGAGGATGATTTCTATGCTAAAAAGGAAGCTGTTGCTCTTGCAATTGAGTTAAAGGATGCAGGTAACGTTCTTGGTTATCCCGGTGTTAAAGAAGCAAATGTTGCTCTTTCCGCTGCTGAAGCTGATGTAAACTTCCGCGAGTTTAGCAGTACTACTCTTATTTCACTTGTTGCAGAAATCGAATCGCTTGATTCTATTGAAAAGCGTCGTGAGCTTCTTCGTCTTGCATATAATGCTAATGAGAATGCCGAGGATACTTACGCGGGTGTAGCTGAAGCAAAGGCTGCATTTGAGGTTGAGATGGAAAGATTCACGGCTGATGTTAAGGCTGCAAATGATGCTATCGTTTCGGTAACCGACGTTGCGGCTGCTATAGTTTCCGCTGTTAACGGTGTAGCAATCTATAATTAATTATTCCGCGGCTTAGACCGCATTAAGAGGGAAGGCTTCGGTCTTCCCTTTGTTTTTTGATTTTATTAAGTCTAATATCTTGAATAAAAAATATATATGTGATAGAATATTATTAATCTTTTACCTTGGAGGATAACGTTTTGCTTCAAAATAACATACTATCCGAAACGCTCAAACGGCTGGATGAGATGCCGGAGTGGGAGTATCAGTATTTCCATAACCGTTCTCTCATGATTCCAAGTCGCAAGGAGATCGTTTTAATAATTAAGAATCTTCAGGAGCTTATGTTCCCTGATTATTTTTCTCTTCTTGAAAATCGCGGAAAAAGCCGTCAGGAAATTATAGAGGATACTTTTTTAAAGCTCAAGCGTCAGCTTACCGCTGCATACTATTTTTGCGCTTGTGATGAAAGCGGAGCAGTTAATACAGAGGAACTCGCCTACGAAATTCTGTCGGAGCTTCCTGACGTAAAAGAAATGCTTATAAAGGATATTCAGGCTCTTTACGAGGGGGATCCTGCTGCAAGATCTCCGGAGGAGGTTATTCTTTCATATCCCGGCTTTTATGCTGTATCAATTTATCGTATTGCTAACAGATTTTACAGAAAAAAGATTCCTTACATCGCAAGAGTTATGACGGAGTTTGCTCACGAAAAAACAGGTATTGATATACACGCAGGAGCAACAATTGGAGAATATTTCTTTATAGACCACGGAACGGGTATTGTAATTGGTGAAACTACAACAATAGGAAATCGCGTCAAGATATATCAGGGTGTAACTCTTGGAGCTAAAAGCTTTGAGCTTGATGCTGACGGTAATCCCATAAAGGGTATCAAGCGCCACCCCGATATAGGTGATAATTGCGTAATATACGCAAATGCTACTATACTTGGTGGAAATACCAGGATCGGAGAGGGCTGTGTCATTGGCGGTAACGTTTGGCTTACTCATTCGGTTCCGGCAGGAGAAAAGGTTTATTACAGCGATAAAAAAGGTTAATTTTTTATTCAAAAATATAATAAAACAAAGGAATTTATAAAAATGAACAAAAAAATCTTTTATTTTCCGGGCTGGACACGAAAGGCTATCTCGTTTACTATTGATGACGGAAATATACCTCTTGATAAGAAATTCTTAAGTATTGTGAAGCCGGCAGGCATTCTCGGCACATTCAATATTAATCCTCCTTTAAAAAAAGGCGTTACGCCGGATGAATACCGTAAAATGTATCGTGGATACGAAATTGCAAACCATTGTAAGTGCCATCCGCTTGCTTTTGATCCGTCAAAAGAATATAAGTTTACCGATGAGGAATATAATGAACAAACAGCGGATCCCGAATATTTATATAAAACAGATATGGATGGACTTTATCTTTACAAGTATACTCCTCGTTATTGGTCTTATATCGCAACAGCGGATACATACTGTACTCTTGTAGAGGAAGGAAAGCGCGAGCTTGAGGAAGTGTTTGGAGAAGGTAGTATTGAGGCTTTTGTTTGGCCGTATGGATTGCAAAAAGATCCCGAAGTTCTTGAACGTATTATAAAAATGGGTTATTCCTCGGTCAGAAAAACGGTTGACAGTACGTTTGATCTCCCCAAAGACCGCTTCAATTGGAGCTACGGCGCGCATCATAATAACCTTTGTGAAAAGGCAGAGGCTTTTGAGCAGATGGAGGAGGACGGTGAGTTGAAATGGTTCTGTTTTGGAGTTCATTCTCACGATTTTGAGAATAATAACTGTTGGGACGTTCTCGAAAATTTTGCTGAAAAATATGGCAATCGCCCGGAAGATTTTTGGTATGCAACCGTGCGTGATATTTTTCATTACGAGGATGCGGTAAAAGCGGCAACGGTAACCGAGGATGAGGTTGTTAATAATTCCGATATAACCCTTTATGCAAAAATCAACGGAAAAAGAGTAACTCTTTTCCCAAACGATTGTTATAAATTGAAATAAGAAATAGTCGGTTGCCGCAGTGATGTCGGCACCGACTATTTCTTATTCTTCTATCATTAAATTGTATATTTCGGATTTAGGAACTCCGCGGTGCTTGGCAACCGCTTTTATAGCATCCATTTTTGGCATTCCCTTCGAAATCAAAGATTCGACCTCCTCGCGCTCGGAGAGAAGCGGGGCATCTTCTACAGTCGGATCACCGTCTTTTTTGCCTTCGAGAATCAACACATATTCTCCTCGTGGGTCTTTTTCGGAGTAAAGAGCTATTGCTCCATCAAGGGTAGTTCTGATTATCTCCTCGTTTAGCTTGGTTAACTCTCGACAAAGAGTTATCTTGCGTTCTCCGCCGAAAATCTCTTTCATATCAAAAAGGGTTGCTTTTAGCTTGTGCGGTGCTTCATAAAAAATCATAGTACGGTCTTCACTCTTAACTGCCAAAAGCCTTTTTTTGCGCTCGCCCTTGACAGCAGGCATAAACCCCTCAAAGGCAAACCGAGCAGTGGGTAATGCACTAAGTGCAAGCGCGCTGACTGCGGCGCATGCGCCCGGAACTACCGTAACCGTAACATTCGATTGCGCGGCAAGGCGAACAATGTCCTCACCGGGGTCACTTATCGCAGGCATACCCGCATCTGTAACCAAAGCGCAGGATTCTCCGGAAAGAAGCCGCGCGATTATTCTCTCACCGCTTTGTTTTTTATTGTGCTCGTAATAGCTCACAAGCTCTTTATGTATTCCAAGAACACCGAGAAGCTTCAAGGTGTTTCTCGTGTCCTCTGCCGCAATAAAATCAACCTCTGATAGGACTTTTTTTGCTCTGTCGGAAATATCTGCAAGATTGCCTATCGGAGTCGCTACTAAATATAGGGTAGAGTCTTCTGTTTTGTTTTTTTCGATCTTTTCCATGTTAAAACCTAACGCTTGAAATCGGCAGGAAATGAACCAAATTCCATAATATGATTCATATCCTCACTGTATTCCTTGTGTGCGTCATCCTTGTATATAATAAGGGGGCGTGTAAGCAAATTGCCGCTTTTTCCTCCCTTTTTAGCTTCAATTAAAACCATAGAAGCTTCCGAGTGAGTATCTGCATGAACGAAGGTTATTCTCTTCGGTTCAAGTGAGTGAAGGCGTAGTGCCGTTATAAGATCTGTAAACCTGTCGGGTCTATAAACTACGGCAAAGCAACCACCGTGTTTAAGGAGTCTGTTTCCGGCTTTCGCAAAATCTTCTATTCCACCATGTATTTCATGGCGGGCAATAGTCTTTGCATTGTGTGTGCAAAGTGAACCGCTTGTTGATTTCATATAAGGTGGATTTGTAAAAACAAGATCAAATTCTCCCACTCTTTTGTACTCTCTAACGTCACACGGGATGGCACTTAATCTGTCACCGAGTGAATTTAACTCGGCATTTCGTTTAATAAGATCAGCGTATTGGGGTTGAATTTCCACAGCTTCGCATATATCAAGCTTTCCGCGCGTCAGAAGAAGCATCGATATTATTCCGCTACCTCCACCAAGCTCAACTCCGATTTTATATTTTCCCGATATGTAGCCTGCGAGTAAAAGCGCATCAGTACCGAAGGTAAGACCGTTGGTTTTTTGTATGAGAGATAAGGAATCGTTTACATAATCTATTCTTTCGTTATCCAAAAGCTCCATATAACCTCTGAATGAAATGTTAATTTAGCAAAAGAACTCGATTTCGCTTGGAAATCGAGTTCTTTATGCCTTTAATCAAAAAGGCATTTGATTTACGCAGTTAAAATATACTGCGATATGTACTCCTTAAGGATTATTCCTCAACAGGAGCGCCAACAGGGCAGGTTTCAGCACAAGTGCCGCAGCTGATGCAATCGTCTTCAGCGATAACGTACTTTCCATCACCCTCGGAAATGCAAGAAGTGGGGCAAGCATCTGCACAAGCACCGCAGTTGATGCACTCATCAGTAATCTTGTATGCCATGTCAAATAACCTCCATGTAATGTTTGTTTGTTATTATTGTACCACAATTATAGAAAAAATCAAGAGGATTTTATAAAAAAGTGGTTAATTAACTCAAAAAAACTTTAATCTTCAACCATATCGTCTTCGGATGCTTCTTTCTCGCGGCGCTTCGGAGATTTCAAAATCTTAACATCGGAGCATTTGTAAAGCTTGGGAGCATCCTTTTCATTATCATTGAGCTTTACCTTGATTTCTGCGGCAAGAGGTCTTGTTTCTGTCACTGTTCCAACTCCGTCAGATGTTTCAACTATTGAACCGACAGGAGGAGTAACCTTAATTGCTTCCTCGTAGGTTTCGTGCTCGTAACGAAGGCAACACATGAGTCTTCCGCATGCGCCCGAAACCTTTGCCGAGTTAAGAGAAAAATTCTGCTCTTTTGCCATTTTAATAGAAACCTGAACGAAATCGGTAAGGAAGCCCGCACAGCAGTATTTTCTTCCGCAAACTCCAAGACCGCCCATCATCTTTGCCTCGTCACGTATTCCTATTTGGCGAAGCTCTATTCTGGTACGGAAGGTCGATGCAAGATCTTTAACAAGCTCTCTGAAATCAACTCTTGATTCACAAGTGAAATAGAAGATAAGCTTTGCTCGGTCAAATGTATATTCAACCGCAACGATACTCATTTCGAGTTTGTGTGCCGCAATTTTTTTCTTACATATAAGAGCCGCTTCCATTTCAGCCTCGTGGTTCTCGGCATCCTTTGCAATGTCCTCTGCGGTTGCAGGTCGTGTTATCTGCTTAAGGGGTGAAACTATTTCGCTGGTTGATACTGTTTTGTTAGGTATCTTTACAGTTCCGATTTCAACACCGCGAGCCGTTTCGACAATAACTCTTTCTCCGAGCGAAAGCTTGAAGCTCATCGGAGCAAAATAATATATCTTACCCGCTTCACGGAAATTGATTCCGATTATTTCAACAGTATTTTCATTTTCCGCTTCGGGCGGTTTTTTCATTTCTTCACTCATATTATCTCCAAATTATATAAACTTGATTTTTGCACCTATCACGGCAATAAGTGAGCCGGTGTTCACATTCCTGGAATTATCAAGAAGAGCATCGCAAAGCAGATCGTATGCGCTCAGAAGTCTTTTTGTGTTAAATTGCTCTGCAAGTGCCTCTGCCGCCTCGCGGTCGGAATAAAAAACCAAAGGAGCATTCCGTGCATTTTTTAAAAGAATCAGGTCGCGTATAGCACATATAATGCTTTCAAGCGTTGCGGCAAATTCGTCTTTTTTTGTAGGAAGCTCTTTGATTGCTGTAAGAAGGGTGGAATAAGGCGTATTTTTTCGCATAGCCAAAACAATATTTTCCGTGATACGTCTTTGCTCGCGCACATCTTCAGCGCCGTCACCTAAAAGCTCTGCCGCACGTCCTATGCGTCCGTCTGCACTCATAAGAAGCTCAAGAGTTTTTTCTCTATCTGCAAGCGCAGATATTTTTCCTGCTTTTTTCAAATATTCAAGAATCTCTTTTGGTTCAAACCGTTGCATACTGACGTGTTGAGTACGGCTTTTTATTGTTGTAAGAATTCCGTCATCCGTGGAAGAAAGAAGAAATATTACAACTCCGTTTGGCGGTTCTTCAAGAACTTTGAGAAGCGCGTTTTGTGCATTGGGAGTCATTCTTTCGGATTCGTTTATAATATAAATTTTATAATCCGATTCCGTGGAGGAAAGGAACATATCCTCTCTGAAATCACGAACCTGGTCAACTCCGATAGTCTGCTTGTCCGATTTACGGTAAAGCTCTTTTACATCGGTGAATTCGCCGGAAAAAATTCTTCGGCAACTATTGCATTCATAGCAGGGGAGCTTTTTTACAGGATTCTCACGCTCGTGGCAGTTGACTGCCGCTGCTATTTCAAGCGCAAGCGTTTTTTTCCCGGAGCCTTCGGGACCTACTATAAGAAATGCGTGGGGCAGAGTAGAGCTTTCGATAGCACGTCCGATTCTTTGCTTTGCAGCATTGTTGCCGTAAAGCTTTTGAAAAAACTCTCTCACACCTTCACCTCCCGGAGCCTCAAGGATAGGCAGCCTTGGGGTAAAAATCAATTTGAATTGTTATAGTCTGATGCCTAATTTTAAAATTCAATGTTCGAATATATCTATAACAATATAATTATAACAATTTTATGGTTAAAAGTCAATCTTTTTCGTAATGTGTAGCAAAAAACTTAACTTATAGGCAATATTTTAATAAAAAACTATTATTTTTTTTAAAACCTTTTTAAAAAATATTGTAATATTCTTTTAAATGTGTTAAAATAATTTGATAAACAAGCATTATTATCGAATACGCGAAAAATCGCTATTCAAACGATAGGAGATCAATATGGAAAAGTTTTACGTAACAACTGCGATAGCTTATGCATCCAGAAAGCCTCATTTTGGAAATACCTATGAGATTATTATGTCTGATGCCTTTGCAAGATTTCAGCGCAGAATGGGAAAGGATGTATTCCTTTGCACCGGTACAGATGAGCACGGTCAGAAGATTGAGAGCCTTGCCTCTGAGGCTAATATTACTCCGCAGGCGTATGTTGACGGTGTTTCGGGAGAAATCCGTCGCATTTGGGATCTTATGAACGTAAAATACGATCATTTTATCCGCACGACAGATGATTATCATGTACGTGCAGTAAAGAAGATATTCCGCCGTTTCTACGAGCAGGGTGATATTTATAAAGGCTTCTACGAGGGATGGTATTGCACTCCCTGCGAGTCATTCTTTACCGAAACGCAGGTAGTTGACGGTAAGTGTCCCGATTGTGGCAGAGTAGTTACTCAAGCAAGAGAGGAAGCTTATTTCTTCAAAATGTCAAAATATGCCGATAGACTTATGAAGCATATCGAGGACCATCCCGAATTCATTGAGCCCGAGAGCCGTAAAAAGGAAATGGTAAATAATTTCCTTAAAGCAGGTCTTCAGGATCTCTGCGTTTCAAGAACCTCATTCAAATGGGGCATCCCTGTTGATTTTGACGATAAGCACGTCGTATACGTGTGGCTTGATGCGCTTACCAACTATATAACCGCTATTGGCTACGATCCCGACAAGAGCTTTGAAGAGCAATCCGAGCTCTTCAAGAAAAACTGGCCCTGCGATGTTCATATCATCGGTAAGGATATCCTTAGATTCCATACCATTTATTGGCCTATTTTCCTTATGGCACTTGATCTTCCTCTCCCCAAAAAGGTTTTCGGTCATCCGTGGTTTAATTTTGGCAACGATAAAATGAGTAAGTCCAAGGGTAATGTGGTTTTTGCAGACGAGCTTGCAGAGGTATTTGGTGTTGACGGAGTTCGTTATTACGCACTCTCCGAGATGCCCTATGCACAGGATGGCTCTATCACATATGAGAGCGTTATAAATTCCTACAATAACGACCTCGCAAATAACCTCGGTAACCTTGTGAGCCGCACTCATGCGATGACTAAAAAATATTTTGAAGGTGTTGTTCCCACGCCCGATGTTCGTGAGCCTATTGACGATGAACTTATCTCGGTAGTAAAGGAAGCAATCGAAAAATCGGTAGATCTTATGGGCGCATATCGCGTTGCGGATTCTCTTTCCGAGATATTCTCGATGCTCCGCCGCGCGAATAAGTATATAGATGAAACTATGCCTTGGGTTCTTGCAAAGGATGAGGCAAAGAAGCCCCGTCTTGCAACCGTAATCTATAATCTCCTTGAGGTAATCCGCACCGCGGCAGTTCTTCTCGTTCCGTATATTCCCGCAACGGCAGAGAGCATATTCTCGCAGCTTGCAACCGACAAGACCGAGTTTGCTACAGTATCCGAGTTCGGCGCACTTGAATCCGGCAAGGCTCTTGGTGAAGCGTTCACTCTCTTTGCAAGAATTGATGAAAAGAAATTCCTTGAAGAAATCGAAGCAAAACGTGCAAAAGAGGCTGCGGAGAACGAAACAATTCCCGAACCGGAGCATGAGGCAGAGGTTACTATTGATGCCTTTGGTGCACTTGAAATCCGTGTAGGTGAAATTCGTGCTTGCGAAACCGTTCCAAAAGCGAAGAAGCTTCTTAAGCTTCAGATAGATATAGGCTACGAAACACGTCAGGTAGTTTCTGGTATCGCGAAATTCTATAAGCCCGAGGAACTTGTTGGTAAGAAGGTAGCAGTTATCGTAAACCTTAAGCCCGTAACTCTTTGCGGTGTTGAGAGCCGCGGAATGATTCTTGCATCCGGTGAGGATGATGTTAAGGTTGTATTTATCGATAAATCGGCAAAGAACGGAGATCGTATTCGCTGATGAAATATTTTGATTCTCACGCTCATTATTACGACGAGAGATTCATTTCCGAATATGAAGGGAGCGTCGATCAGCTTATCGGCGCTCTCTTGTCGTCGGAGATATCTCATATTATAAATGTCGGAACCTCCCCTAAAACAAACCGATTGGCAATCGAGCAGGCAAAAAAACATAAAAATATGTATACCGCAATCGGAATTCATCCGAGCGATGCACAGTATCTTGAGCAATCTATTGAAGATGTACTCGCAGATACTGAATCTTTAATCAAGAACCCCGAAAATAAATGTGTAGCTCTCGGAGAGATAGGACTTGATTATCATTATCCCGATACCGATAGGGCTTTACAGATGAGATATCTTGATGCACAGCTTGAACTTGCGCGCTCACTTGATATTCCCGTTGTTATTCATGACAGAGATTCCCATGCCGATATTATGGATGCTGTGCGTCGGCATAAAGGTGTTCGCGGTGTATTTCACAGCTATTCGGGTGGAATAGAGCAAGCGCGTGAGCTGATTTCACTTGGATATATCATATCCTTTTCCGGAACTCTTACTTTTACTAATGCAAGACGTCCCCGTGAGGTCGCGGCAATACTTCCAAGGGATTCGGTGCTTATAGAAACGGATTGTCCGTATCTTGCACCTCATCCGAAGCGCGGAACACTTAATCATTCGGCTAATCTTTGCTATACAAACGCGGCTTTGGCAGGCGTTTTTGGAATCAGTGAAGAGGAATCTGCACAAATAACTGTTGATAATTCAAGGAGATTTTTCGGTATAAAATGAAACGCGGTATGTGTATTACCTATGAGGTAGACGGTTCGCTATATATAAATCTCACTAACCGTTGTACCAATAATTGCGATTTTTGTATAAGAAAAAACGGAGAAGGAGCATACGGCTCCGACTCCCTTTGGCTTATTCGCGAGCCCGAGGCAGATGAGGTTTTATGCTCGGTTCTCTCGCGTGATGTTCTTTCTTACCGTGAGATAGTTTTTTGTGGCTATGGAGAACCTACTATGCGCCTTTCGGTGCTTTCGGAGGTTGCGCGTGGAATAAAGGAAAAATATCCCACGGTAAAAATAAGATTAAACACAAACGGTCATTCTGACCTTATAAACGGCGGCGGAAGCGTCGACGCTCTTGTCGGACTTGTTGATACTCTTTCTATAAGCCTCAATGCCTCCACTCCGGAAAGATATTGTGAGATATGCCACCCTGTGCATCATGAAGCGGCGTTTTATGCATTGATAGACTATGCAAAAAGCGCAAAAGGGAAGATTCCTTCGGTAATTTTCTCGGTAGTCGGAGTTTCTCTTACTGCAAAGGAAATATCCGAATGTGAAGCTATCGCGCAGGATGCCGGAGTGACTCTCCGAGTGCGTGATTACATCGGTGCAGAGGATGACAAATAATCTACGCCAAGAACAAAGCTTGTTGCCATCATCATTATTTGAGATGTTGGTGCGCGCATAATATCAAAGCATATTCCCATATAGCCAAGCTCACCTATTAGGTCGAGTTTGGCTTTTGTATTTTCGGGGGATTCGAAAATTATCTCGCATCTCTCTTTTCCCATAGGTGAAAATTTGTTATATTCAAAACTGCATATTTTTTTCTCGTTGTCATATTCTATCTCTCTCTTCGCGCGATACGCAAGCTCGGTTGCTTCTCTGTGACTCATTGGAGTATCACCTACGTAAGCGAACGGTGAAAAATCTATAAAAGTCTTTGCTGCATCCGTGCGCCTTGCATAATCGGTATAAATATGTTTTTCGCCTTCATCGAAGGTCGGAATGTTTTGGAGGTGGCATTTTTCATAGAAAAGCACTTGAGCATCAGATACGTTGTCCGGTGGTTGATTTGCATTACCGTCTATTTCGCAAAACAGAAAGAGTCCGTTATCTATCATTCTTTTTTTGAGTTCAAACAAGAAATCTTCCCATCCGTCACTGCACGCTTTATATGCTCCAAGAGTTATGCCTGCGTAGCCACGTCCTTGTGCAAGGTTTATAAGCCGCGAAATATATGCATCCTTTTCCGAAAGAATATCCGAAAGACACCGTGGCTCGTAAACACGCATAACAGGCAATCTGTTCCATTCTTTTGCAAGTCTTATGGCTTTTACGTCATCAAAAAGACGCATTATCCGTCCGCATTCAGCCTTGTAAGCCGCAATCGAAAGATAGTTGATATACGGCATGGCGAAGGTAAGTCTGTCCTCTGTGCACCCACGGTACATATATCCGTTTACAGGAGCTGTGCCGTGGGTTGGCATATCGTATTTAAGAGCCAGCATTTGTTCGGGGTAGGTTCTGTCCTTGCCACCAAGATAAGGATTGTACTGTAATATAGTTCTGCGTCCTACTCCAAATCGTCTGGATATTCCATCAAGAGTATCTCCGCCTCTTACCGTATAGGTTCTCGTAGGAGTTAAAATTAATAGCTTTTGACCAACGGAAATTTTATCTGGGTCACCAAGTCCGTTATTTTCGGCAATTTTGACTGCCGATGTTCCGTATTTTCTCGCTATATGATAAAGCGTTTCGCCCGGTCTTACGGTATGTATATACATATCGCATCTCCTTTTTTAGTTTTTTATTTCAATTTATGATTTTCGATGTCTTTTGTTACAGACGAATTTGTTTTGGTATTTTTTTCAACATTATGGGAAAAATAATTCTGTAAATTCAGCGGTATACCGCAGATATGGCAGGATATAAAATATGGTAGAGATAAAAGCAATAACCGCAAGAGAAATTCTTGATTCAAGAGCGAATCCAACAGTTGAAGCCGAGGTAACGCTTACAGACGGCACGGTAGCAACGGCATCGGTTCCATCAGGCGCATCCACAGGTCAGAATGAAGCTGTTGAGCTTCGTGACGGAGATTTTAGACGCTATAATAAGAAAGGCGTTCTTTCTGCAATAAGCTCTGTAAATGATGTTATTGCTCCGGCACTTGTTGGAATGAAGGCAACCGAAATCGAAGAGGCTGATTCTATAATGATAACTCTTGACGGTATGTATAATAAATCAAGCCTTGGCGCGAATGCTATACTCTCGGTTTCATTAGCTCTGACACGTGCCGCGGCTTCCTCGCTTCATGTTCCGCTTTACCGTTACGTTGGCGGTTCTTTTTTAACGCGAATGCCCGTTCCGATGATGAATATTATGAATGGCGGAGCCCATGCGGGGAATAATGTGGATATTCAGGAGTTTATGATACTTCCAATCGGCGCTGTTTCATTTGCGGAAGCAGTCAGAATGTGTTCTGAGATATATCACGCGCTCCGTATAGATCTTTTGGGTTTGGGGCTGGGATGCTCGGTCGGCGATGAAGGTGGCTTTGCTCCGATGCTCTCCTCGGATAAGGATGCGCTCGACCTCATTTGTCAGGCAATTAAGCACGCGGGTTATAAGGCGGGAGAAGATGTTGCGCTCGGTCTTGATATGGCGGCTTCCGAATGGTGGACAGGCAAAGGATATCACCTTCCTAAGCGTGAGGTTGATATGACATCGGACGAGCTTGTTGATTATACCTATTCTTTAGTAGCAGAATATCCGATTCTTTCGGTTGAGGACGCTATGGCTGATGTGGATCGTCACGGTTGGATTCGCCTGTCGGAACGCTTTTCGGGTAAAAAGACAATCCTTGTAGGCGATGACCTTTTTGTTACAGATGCGGACAGAATTACAGAAGCTGCACGAGAAAAAATCGCAAATGCGGTTCTGATAAAGCCAAATCAGATAGGAACATTGACCGAAACCGCTGAGGCAATCAAGACTGCCCAAACCTTCGGTTATAAGACTGCTATGAGCCATAGAAGCGGAGAAACCGAGGACAGTATAATAGCAGATCTTGCAGTAGGCTTTGGAACGCATTTTATAAAAACCGGTGCACCCGCAAGAAGTGAGCGCACCGCCAAATATAACCGACTTATGAAAATAGAATCGGAGCTTTTTGCACCGTATTACGGTTTTTAACTCTGCGGCTCTTTAATTATAGATATAAAAGCTGTATTTTATACACCGAAAATTAAAATAACAAAAGAAATATAAAAGCCTTTTTTAATTCGTGCTACCCCTTGAAAAAGAAATCAATATATGTTAAAATATATAAAATGAGATTTTGCAGGGGGAATTAATAATGAAGATAAAGGACGGATTTGTTCTCGAAGAGGTCGGCGGTGACTATCTTGCAGTAGCAGTCGGAGATAGAGCAGGCGACTTTTCGGGTATGGTGAGAATGAACGGAACGGGTGCTTTCCTTTGGAATAAGCTTTCCGAAAAAAATATGACTCGCAGAGAGCTTATCGATGCGGTTCTTGCCGAATATGAGGTGGATGAGGCTCGCGTTACTACCGATGTTATCGCATTTGAAGAAAAGCTTCGCTCAAACGGAATTTTGGATGAATGAGAGAAAACAATAATGTTTCCACCCCTATGCAAGAGGGACTGATAGAATCCGAGCTGGAAAAGTACGGTGTTTATGCTTCGGTCACCCGTGGTCCAAGCATGAAGCCTCTTTTCAAAACCTCGCGTGATGTTGTTTATATAAAAAAACCATCTCGTCCTTTGCGCAAATACGACGTTGTACTTTATACAGGTGCGCGTAATCATTACACTATGCACCGTATAATCGGCATTCGCGAGAAGGAGTATATCATTCGCGGTGATAATACCTATCGAAAAGAGCATATTCCAAAGGAAAATATTATAGGTATTCTTTCCGAGTATAACCGTAAAGGAAAGCGTCATTCAACAGAGGAATTTTCCTTTAAGCTATATTCGAGATTTTGGAATTTTATTTATCCTTTGCGTTATATCATCCGTAAATGCTATCTTCCGCCGCGCCGTTTGGCAGGAAAAATATATCATAAAATAAAAGGTTCGTAGTTTAAATAAAAAAGAAGGATTTACAGTTTTTTTGTAAATCCTTCTTTTTGTTTCGGTATATTAAATTCTGCTTTTTAGAGTAAGCATTGTTTCATCTTTGTCAATAAATATTGTTGCAATTTCGCGAACCCGTTCAAGTTCAAAGCTATTCGGATTGTAGATGCCAACTGTAGGGAAGCCTGTGCGTACCGCAGTTTCAAGTGCAATTATAGAATCCTCAAAGACCCATATTTCATTCTTTGGAGTTCCAAGATGAGCATGCGCGATATTATATATATCGGGCACAGCATTGCTTTTTCCTATTCAATACTCCGTTTTATTTTTGTTCTGTATATTTTAACACATTTTTTCTCTTTTTCAATTGCTAAGTTGAAAAAACTGTTATTTTTGCCTTTGAGCATCGACTTTTCTGCGTTCTCTGCGAACTCTGTTTATATGACGTTCAAATTCACCGCTTGTTATAAGCTCGGCAAGTATAAGTTGAATATATGTCGGTACCGTGCAGGAATAGAAACCCAACTTTTCTTCAAAAGTTTCCACAAGGTGTTTTGGAATTATCATATATCCGACTCGAAGTGCAGGGGATATGGTTTTTGAAAATGTGTTCATATATATTACATTGTCCATATCGGAATTTGAAAAAAGCGTTTCCTCGTTTTTCCAGGCTTTTGAAAATTCCGATTCGAAATCATCTTCAACAATGTAGTGCCCATCTCTTGCGCCCCAACGCAGATATTCGTGCCTCTTTGAAGCGTTTGCGCTTACTCCGCTGGGATAGCTGCGATAGGGTGTAATGTGCAGAACGCGTGCAGGGCAAGCCCAAAGAGGATTGCTCTCTATTCCGCACTCGGAAAGCGGTAGCATATACGGTACTGCCCCGGAAGCGCGATAAACCTTTTCGATTTTTTCATAGGAAGGTGATTCTATCGCGTAACCGATTTCTGCCGATAAAAGCTTGACGGTAAGACCGTAAAGATATTCGGCACCGGCACCGATTATGATCTGCTCTCTTTCCGCGTTTATTCCCTTACTGCGTAAAAGATATTCGCGTATAGCCTCGCAAAGCTCGGTGCACCCTTTATTAGGTGAGCGAACCAGTATCCTATCACCAAATTCGGAAAGAACGTATCTCATCGTTTTGGCAAGTGTTGGAAAAGGGAAATGCGGTTCGTCATCCGATTCTCCGAATACTTCATTTATATGAAGATGCCGAGATGTACTTGATTTTGCAAAGCCGTCATCCTTTCGAAAAATTACAAAATATCCGCTTCGTGTTCTCGCCTCAGTATACCCCTCCTCACAGAGCAGGGAATATGCATGCTCAACCGTGATTGTGCTGATTCCAAGGTCATCGGCAAATGTTCTTTTTGATGGAAGCTTTGCACCATAAATATAGTGCCCTCGTATTATATCTTCCTTTATTGCTTCGTAAAGCTGTAAATATATAGGCTTTTGCAAATTCGATTTTATTGCATATTTCATCTGGATATATAAAACCCTCGATTCATCGTGATTTTGATATGTTCAAGAATATTATATACCTATCCTTTTAAAATTGCAATATTTTTGTTGCTTATTTCATAAGTTCATCGGTGAGTCTTATAATTTCGGGTGCAATTTTTTCACGCTCACGTTTTAATATGTAATTATAAGCAGGGTATGCCGCAGAAATCGGTATTACACCTATAATTCCAAGTATAGAGCCAATTATTATTGAAATAACGTTATTGCCACCGAAGATATATTTTAAATCCGATAATATAAGGCTAAGACCGAATCCAAGGAATAAAGTGCCGACTATACCAAGAATGAGCGATGTGATCTGGGCTTTTTCGGTTACTTTATTGTCAAGCCGCCTTATTCGCTCAAGAGGTGATTCCTCTTGAGCGATATATTTTGCTCTTATATTTTTTAGTTCTGCCTGCTCCCGTGCTGAATATGTGTAACGGAAGCTTTCGTTTTTGTTTTTGTCGTTCATAACTCGTCTTTCTCAAGGGCACGAAGGCTCTTTGTTGATTTTATAATAATAATTAATGCCATAGTAAGAATGAATGCGAATATGACAGCACCGCTTACACCGAGGAATATTTTATTCATTATAGCGTTATTTTCTGCATCGCCGAATGCTGTAAGCATTGTGGTTTCAAGCGTAAGCATAGATACAGACGAAGCGGCTAGAGAAATCGCCTTGGATGCCGAATAAGCGGGGCGGTCATATTTTCTGTATTTGACTATTCCTACAATAGAGAGGGTTAATGATGTGAATGTAAATGCAGCCATGGCAATTGCTGTAATCTGATGATGAACGAATGTTCTGCCCCAATATATCATAAAGAAAGTCATCAAAGATATCGTTAGATTGAGTATTAAAAATATTATTCCGCATGCGCGGTAACGGATGAGCTCGCGTTGCCTGTTTGAGCCCGATTCATCTCGTGCAAATCGCACGAGTCCGCTTCTCATTAAGGCTAGCATAATATAATATCCGAAAAGAGAATAGTACCAAAATGATGAGTGATAAAACCCAAGTCCCAGCATAAATAATGCGTAAGCGGTATTTAGTAGAAGAGATGCATAAAGTGAAACACTTACTCTCAATGCGGCATCGCTTGTCCACCTTTTTGCCATTTTGTTTTCTGCCTTAAATCTTTTCCAAAAAACAATGATTCTCGGTATTCTTACACAAATGATGGTCAGCGTGTATGCTGAAATTGGATAAGAAATATACGCTGCAATTGATTGAGGACCGATAAATACCATCGTATAAACAAGAAGAAATATCGAGAGAGGAACAAGGATGAATAAGATGGCTATATGAGGAAAAAATAAAGCCTCCAATAGCTTTTTTATTTTATTTTTCATAAGTTTTCATCCTTACGGTAAATGTAGTTCCAAGTCCAATCTCACTCTCAACGCTTATTTCTGCATTCATAATATCCACGACCCTTTTAACAAGTGCGAGTCCAAGACCGTTTCCGTGAGTTGCGTGTGATGTGTCCCCTTGATAAAATTTTTCAAACATATGCGCTCCGACCTCAGGACTTATGCCGCAACCCGTGTCGCTTATTTTTACAACGGCATATCCCGATTCGGTAGTAAGAAGGAGAGAAATGCGCCCACCGTCATCCGTGAATTTAAAGGCGTTTGACAAAAGGTTATTCCAAACAAGTAACAAAAGCTCGGCATCCGCACGTACCATAACACCTTCTTGAATATTGGTTTCGATATCAATACCTCTGCGTTCCCATTCGTCCTCATACAGCAAAAGAGATTCGCAAAGCTGTTCTCCCAAATCGTATTCTTTGAGATTAGGATATATTTGTTGGTTTTCAAGCCGGTTGAGCTTCAAAATATTTGTCATCATATTTGCAAGGCGGCGCGATGAGTCGGTTATTATCTTCGCGTACTCCATTCTGCGTTCCTCGGATAAGTCGGGGGATTGCAGCAGAGTTCCGTAATTTTGCATAACGGCAAGAGGTGTTTTCATTTCGTGAGAAACGTTTGCAATAAAATCCGTTCGCAGAGTTTCTACACTCGAAAGCTCGGATGCCATTTTGTTAAAGCAATCTATAATAATGTTGTAGTTATCGTCAGCGGAAAAACGGCTTATCGGCTCTATACGTACATCAAAGTCACCCTTCACAATTTCTTGTGCAGCAGTTGTAATATGTTTTGTTACCTTTTCTGTGGTCATCTTTCTGCGGATAGCATCTATTACGGTAAAGAGTATACTTAGGAAAAGCACGTTAAGAAATGTAAGCTTTGCTGCAGTTTCGAGATTATCTCCCGTTAATTCAAGCTGTAAAGAATTGGATAAAACAGTTACGAACAGCATAGTAGAGCATGTAACCAAAAATGCCACAATGAGAAAGAACATAAGGTAGTTATATAATCCGTGAAGCACCTTTTGTGAGGTAAGTCTTTTTTTCACTTGATCACCGCCTTATACCCAAGTCCGTGTACTGTAATTATTTCAAATGAGGTACAGTCCGAAAGCTTTGCTCGCAGCTTGGTCATATATACGTCAACCGTGCGTGTGCTTGTCTGTGTATCCACATCCCAAAATTCATCCATAAGTTGAGTTCTCGTGAATGTCTTTTTTGGGTATGATAAAAGCTTATAGAGCAGATCGAATTCTCTTTGAGTGAGAGGAATCTCCTCACCTGAAAGCTCGGCAGTTCTCTCATCTGCATCCATAATGAAATCTCCAACCTCAAGTCTTCTTGAGGATGCGATTTTAGAACGACGGAGCAGAGCACCTATTCGTAAAAATAACTCGTCGAGATCGATAGGCTTTGTCATATAGTCATCAATCCCAATACGAAATCCGCGTTGCTTGGATGCAAAATCGTCACGGGCAGACATAAAGAGTATAGGAATATCATTGTTGAGTGAGCGAACGGTTTTTACGAATTCAAATCCGTCAACTCCCGGCATCATAATATCCGATACAATGAGATCAAAAGTAGTCTTATACATTTCGTCATAAGCTTCCTCTGCGCCAAGGCAGCCTATTGCTTCATAACCGCTTCTGTTCAAAAATGAGCAAACAGAACGATTCAAATCGCGATCATCCTCAACAACAAGAATTTTAAACATTTTGTGTCCTCCAAGCAATATTTTCACTGATTAACCCTATTTTAACATATAAATGTTAAAAAATTGTTTGTGTTTTGAGATTTTTATAAAAAATACAAGGCAACAGCATTTTGCGTTGCCTCGTATGATAATTATACTAAACTTGTTTTCTTGAGCACAAGATTACAGATAGCGCCAAGTCCTATTGCAAATAAAGCTCCGCCTGCAAGACAAAGTCCAACGTTCATAAATGTGGATTCAAGAGGTGATATCATAGAAACCATCATAAAGAGAAGCATACCGCCCCCAAGTGAGCCGCATATTGCAAGCCAAGCCTTGGATTTTGCAGCTACGCTTATAAGTGTAAAGATTGGCACGAATACAAGCATGAGCAGTATTTTAGATAAAAAACAGCAAACTATATTCAAAGATGAAAGCCCGTAAGCTGTAAGTTCAAATGAAAGTCCGGATATAGCACCGCCGAGTACAGAACCGATAAAGTATGCGATAATCATAAGCGCACCGCAAATGAATCCCGAAAGAATCTTTGAGAATACGTAATCTCCTTTTTTTGAGCGCACAGTAAATAGGTTCTTTGAATAACCGCTTCTGAAATCATCGGAAATAAAAAGACAAATGAAAACCGCAACTCCCATAAATGCCATATTTATGTTGCACATAGCAAAAACATCCATACCACCCATCGTTTCGCCTCCGGGAAGAGTACCGATGTTCTGCCATGCGTTTTCAGGACCTTGCATTATAACAGACTCGCCCGTCTGTTGGTTAACGGTTTCCATGCCGTCCATCATAGACATCATTACCGTCATAAGAATCGGCATAATAAGTGCGGCGGCAATTATAATGTAAAATACACGGGATTTGAACATTCTTCTGAAATCCACTTTTATCATTCTTTTTATACGTTCTGCGAAATTCAAGCTTTCAAATTTTATTGTATTATCCATTTTTATTTGCCTCCCTTCAATAGGTCTGTATAGTATTCTTCAAGGTCTATTTTGTCGGTTTTAATCTCGCTTACCGTGATGCCGTTTTCGTAAAGATAGGTAACAATATGTTCGGGGGGAGTTGTATCGTAAACGCGTATATATTCCGCTTCGTCTTCTGTAACGCGATTGTATTTATTGCAAAGAATATTTTTAGCAGAGCTTGTATCATTTGCCTTGAGTGCAACAAACGTGCGGCAGCTTGAATCAAGCTCATCGGCAGTCATCTCACATATCATTTTGCCTTGGCGGATAATTCCGTAATGCGTTGCAACCTTTTGAAGCTCACCAAGCAAGTGAGATGAAACAACTATACTGCGTTTTCCGTCTTTTATAACGTCAAAAAATACCTCTCGCATAATTCTCATTCCGTCTGCATCAAGTCCGTTGAGCGGCTCGTCAAGCACAAGTAGTGTCGGATCTCCGAGCAGAGCCATAGCAATACCGACTCTCTGCTTCATACCGAGAGAACAGTTTTTATATTTGTTTCCTGCCGCGCCCTCCATACGAACCGTCTTGAGCGTTTTTATAACCTCGTCCTTTGCATCGCGTATTCCGAGGTTTGCCGCTTCAAGCATCAGATTGTCCCAAACCGTGAGGGAGGGGAAGCATCCGGGAGCTTCGATAAGAACGCCTACGTGTCTTCTTACATCGGGGTCGGTATGATCTCTGCCGTAAAGCTTGATTTCTCCCCCATCTTTAGGTATTAGACCGCAGATCATCTTTTCGGTTGTTGATTTTCCCGAACCGTTTTCTCCGATAAATCCGTATATACTTCCCATAGGAACGGTCATATTAAGACCGCATACAGCCTGCTTTTGTCCGAAGCTTTTTGAAAGATTTTTAATTTCTATTGCATTCATTTTCGAGAAAGCCTCCTCTTTAATAAACGTCACTCTTTGAGAGTATCCTTGTGCCGAGCAAATTATAAATAACAGTCCATCCTATTGAAACTGCAATACAGGTAATAAGAGTCGTAATATCACTTACAAGGCAGGCATTGACCGAGGAACCGTAAAGGAATATATTGAGAAATCCTGCGGGAAGGGAAAGGCTCTCTACGATTGCCGCCGCACCAATAATAAGTATTCCTGTGCCAAAAAAGAAGGATGATGCTATTGATATACCGAAATATCTTCTGAAAATAATATTCAGGAAGGTGTAAAGGCTTGCCCAACCAAGGCTCATAATCATCTTGCCGAGAATGGCAAGCACAAGAGAGCCTACGTCAACGGATACATCATATCCTGCAAAAAGTCCGCCGGCAATACCACCGATAAGGTAGGTAATGCACATACATACAATAGCAAAAGCGCATACAACGGTTTTTGATATCATATAGTCCTGCTTTTTTGCGTGAGTGGTAAACAATTGCTTTACATATCCGGATTTGTAGTCGTGACCGATAAATATAGATACCATAATTCCACCGAATATAAATACCATATTCATGTTAGCGTAATCGGCAATACCACGGATAACGTAAAGCGGCTCGGATGCAGCCATAATCTGCCATACATTCGAGTAAAGAGGTTGGGTAGCACTACCATCGTGACCGGGGATCATAGTCATAGCTGATACCATAGCCGGTATTATAGCGGCAATAGCAAGAAAAATATAAAACATTGGGGTATGGAACAGACGGTAAAAATCTACACCGAGCATACACTTGATTCTTTTTGTAAAGCTTGGAGATTCAAATTTCAATTCACTTGTCATATTAATTCTCCTCCTTTTTTGACATCAGCTCAATGTAGTATTCTTCAAGACCGATCTTATTCTTTTTTATCTCACTGACAACAAAGCCGTCTTTCAATAAATACTCAACGATAGATTCGGTGTCATCCACGTCATAAACGCGAAGATATCCATCCTCCTCTTTTACCGTTTCATATTTTGCGCAAAGATGCGCCCATGCTCCCTCAATGTCCTTCGTTTTAAGCGAAACGAATACTTGAGCGCGGTCGTCCATTTCTTTGGCTGAAAGCTCAATTATCATTTTGCCTCTTCGGATTATTCCGTAGTGCGTTGCGATCTTTTCAAGCTCACCGAGAATATGCGAGGAAATAAGTACGGTGCATCCGTAGTTTTGAGTTATATCAACGAGAATTTCTCTAATAATTTTCATTCCGTCTACATCTAGACCGTTTATTGGCTCATCAAGAATGAGAAGAGCCGGATTCCCAAGCAGTGCCATAGCGATTCCAACTCTTTGCTTCATACCGAGTGAACAGTTTTTAAATTTTAGATTTGCGTTATCCTCCATACGCACGATAGAAAGCACACGGCGAATTTCCTCATCGGGATTTTCAAGTCCGAGATTTATCGTTTGCATACGAAGATTTTGATATATACTTGAACCTGGGAAGCATCCGGCATTTTCAATAAGAGCTCCCACTCTTACGCGAACACCGGGATCGGTATAATCCTTGCCAAAGAGCTTTATTTCACCGCCGTCAGGCACGAGATGACCGCAAATAAGCTTTTCCGTGGTAGATTTACCCGAACCGTTTTCTCCTATAAAGCCATATATTGCCCCAACAGGAACGGTCATATTAAGGTGATCCACCGCATACATTCCGCGGAAGCTTTTTGAAAGGTTTCTTATTTCAATAGCGTTCATTATCTGTCCTTTCCTAATTCCTTATAAAAGGAAGCGTGGCACAAGACTTTGCGCTCGCTTCCTCTTTTGTGACGTTTATTTATTTCTTCTTTGCAGCCTCGTAGCGTGCATTTGCTTCAGCCGTCTTTGTCTTTGCCTCGGCGATTCTTGCATCGCGAGCTTCCTGCTCTTTAGCGGCTCTTTCAGTGGGGCTCATATGAGCATCGTCCCAGCTCTTTTTACCCTGTTCCTTAGCCTTAGCATAGGTGTTGTGGAATTTGTTTTCCTCAAAGTTTGCCTTTGATTCTGCTTTAACCTGCTCAAATTCAGCCTTGTCAACCTCGTGCTGTGCCTTTGCGCTCTCCTTCATATCCTTGAATGCCTTCTTGAAAAATTCTCCCATGGTTTTGTTCTCCTTTTTATAATGTTATTTAATTGATTTTTTGATTTTTGTTTTGAGTTTTTCAACCTTACGAAAAGATTATACCGCTTTGATGTTTTTGATTTTTTTGCAAAATGTTTGTGTTTTGTTAATCTTTGAAACTTATGATTTCATTATTTCATCGGATAAACGCAGTATACGTGGACCGAGCTCCTCTTTTGTTTTTGTCGCGATATGCTTGTATATTGGATAAGCGGAAATCATAATGGCAGTGCCTATACCGCAGAGCAAAATTGCCAACCAATCAGCTTCAAAGAACACGTCAAGTCCAAAGCACATACCGACTCCGAATATAAGGCAACCGAAAATTCCCAGGATCAAGGATTTAAGCATTCCCGCAGAGCTCACTTGGTTATCAAGCCTGCGAAGCTCGTCTAGCTTGTTTTCTTCCTTTGCTAGATATTTCTTTCGGATATTCTCAATCTCTATGTTTTGTTTTGCCGAATATCGGTAAGTGAATGTTTTGTTGTTGTCCATATTCATTTTCTTTCCTTGTTCGTTATAATTCTATTTTACGCTTAGGATTTTTCCGTTTGGTTTGCAGTATGTTTCTGAAATGTTATAAAACAAAATTTGAGAAACTTTTTGTTTTTCGTTTTATGATCAAAGCATTGGCGCAAAAATTCTAACCACAGAACGAACAAAGCGAGTAAACAGACCTGTTTTCATCATATCCGGCGTTATTTCTATTGATTTTGAAAGTGTATCAAGAATATCCGCCTTTAAGTCGAATATCGAATCGCATTTATACATCCACACCCCGTTTTCAAAGTGATGAACCAGGCTTCGGTAATCAAGATTTATCGTGCCTATCATAGCGTAAGCATCATCGGAAATATAACTCTTTGCGTGGATAAAGCCGGGCTCATATTCGTATATCTTGACGCCCGCCTTCATTAATCTGTAATAGAAGCTTCTCGTCATTTGGAAAACCAGTTTCTTATCGGGAATGTGAGGAACGATAATGCGTACGTCAACTCCGCGTAATGCGGCATTTTCAATGCTTGTGCAAAGGTCGTTGTCAATAATAAGATATGGGGTTGTCATATACATATATTTTGTAGCAGAGTTAAGCATATTCTGTATCGCACTTTTTCCAACTCTGCGCTCATAAAGCGGATGAGGACCGTCGCCAAAGGGAATAACATATCCACTCGCTTTTACATTTTTTATTTCGGGATAAAGCTCGTCCCCATCATCGGGCAGTTTTTTTACATTAATTCCGTAGTCTGAAAGGAAAAGTCGAGTCAATTCCCAAACCGCCTCACCGTGAAGACGTAGTGCGGTATCCTTCCAATGACCGAAGCGAATGGTTTCGTTTATGTATTCATCTGCAATATTTACACCTCCGGTGTATCCGATTTTTCCGTCAATAACTAATATCTTTCTATGGTTTCTGTTATTGAATTCACTATCGGCATTACCACGCAAACGAGAAAACGGAGATGCTTCAATTCCATATGAGTGCAAGGTTTTTGCGTAATCTCCGGGAAGGGTAGACATACATCCTATATCGTCATAAAGCACTCGCACGGTTAATCCTTGCGCCGTTTTTTTCTTTAATATCTCTAAAATTGAGTTCCAGAAAATTCCTTCCTCAATAATAAAGTATTCCATAAAGATAAATTTTTCAGCACTTTCAAGGTCTTCCTTCATCCGAGCGAACATATCCTCTCCGAGCGGGAAATATTCCTGTTCCGTATCGGTGAAAAGATGTGATCCTGAAATTTTGCATAGCATTTTTGCATCCGAGGAAGCTACAATGTTATCATTTTCAAGATTATGAAAATCCCCGGTATCGTCTTTCTTGTAATTGTATCTTTTAAGCTCGGAAAGGCGGCGAATGAATTTATTTTTCAGCTTTCGTGAGTAAAACATAAGATATAGCATAAAACCCGCAATCGGTATAGTAAGAACGAATAAAACCCACGGTACCTTGTATTCAGGATTGTCATCGGATGCAATTATCTTTATAATGCAAGCAAATGCAGTAACGTAGCACAAGATATAAAAATACGGCACGAAAATGCAGATAACTATCATAAGTCCTATTATTGATGCAATTTCCAGTATAGTTATCATTACCGCAAGAATATATCGGAAAGGAATATAACTGTATTCGCGCTCAACGGTTTTGTTTCCTGCTTGATATTGATATTTCTTTTTCACAGTAAACCTCCAAAATCTTATATTTTTCGATAATATATTTTAATTTTAATATCTTTATGTTTTTAATTGATTTTTAAAATGTTTATGTTTTGTTAAAATGAAAAGCCCGATGTCGTAATACCGGCATCGGGCAAGGTTGTTTTTTATTTGTATCTGTCAATTACGTTGCATTTACTGCTTATAAACTCAAAAAAAGCAAGAGCCTCTTCATCGGAGTCGAAAATAGAGTAGGGAATTATGTAGCTTTGTGCGCTGTTTATGTGAAGATAGAGCAATTTTTCGCTCTCGATATAGCTTATTCTCTCAAGCACAGAATAGGATTGCTCACCACGAGAAAGCTCGGTTTCTTCGGTAAATTTGTCATCGTAAAACTCCATAACCGCGCTTTGAGAATATGCCATCTTACCCGTCTTTTTCTGCTTTTTGACAACAGATCTTACAGACCGCGCAAAAATTTTATTAAAAAAGATGTTCAGGAGAATAATGAGAATTGCGTATACAACCGCACTCACAACGAATTCGAAATTCACTCCGGAATATAATAATGATGAAATGGGGAAGAGAAGTATAATAAGCGAGAGCAGTATTCGATAGGTCAGCATCTGCTTTTTTCCGTAGTGTGAGCGTATAATACAAAACTCATTGTATGCGTAATAATCCTCGTCGCACAGTGAAATCTCAAGTCTGAATTTCATATCAGCATCTCCTTTAGGTCAGTTCATCGCGCCATATTGCCACTATTTCCTCAAAGCTTATTGCCGCATTCGCAGGTGAACTTGACGGAAGAGTTATGGCTGTGCGCATAATAGATTTTTCTTGATATTTTCTGTAATATTTTTCGGCAGTCTTGCCGTTTAAGAATATTCGCTCAATACTTGAATTCTTTAAGATTACCGAGAGAACATTGGGCTTTACCTTCCGTATAGTGCTATCAGCACTTCCCACAATCTCGCAAGAGGCTATAACGTCCCAAAGCGCGATTTTGTTCCGTTGGAGCATTTCGCGTTTTTCTTCTGTTGTGACGGGAACATCCTCTTCAAATACCGCTGCAAGTATCCGCCAAAATCTATTTTGCGGATGCCCGTAAAAGAATCCGACCTCTCTTGATTTTACAGAAGGAAAGCTTCCGAGAATAAGTATTTTGGAATCTTCGTTAAAAAACGGAGGTATGGGATGTACTGTCATTTTCTAGAAGGGAATCCTTCCTGTTTAGCATATCGGTATGCGATTTTACATGCCCGTTTATATGCTTCGGTGAAATATTGAGTCAGTGTCATTTGTTCGTAAGAATCGTTTTCATGTCTGTTGGGTTTTGATTTTATAACTAACTCGAAATTCAAAATCGGCAAAGGCTTTGATTTCTTCAAGCGTTTTATATTATCATCCCAATCTGCAATTCCGTCATAGGGGAGCAGATGAAGATCGTCAGTCCAGAAGATCTTTCCGTCAAATCTGCTGATTCCGAGATTATCATTGAGATGTGTCATAATAAGGCGGTCACCGAATTTTTTAAGCATATCTTCTGAGCGATTATAGCATAGCTCATGCCCGGAATCCCAGCAAAAACCGACGGTGCTGTCATCTTTGAAGTGATCCATCAATGCCAGAAGATATTCTTCGCCCTCCGTATTTTCAAATGCGATTTTTACATTATGCTCCGCCGCGTAACTAACTGTTTTATCAAAATTTTCATAATTCAAAGCACTTTTATCAAAAACGTAATCAAAACCGATCCAGGTATGAACAACCATAATCGGAATAGAAAAACGAGTGCAGGCATCTATAGTAGCAAAAAGCTCTTTTTGTGCCGGTGCGGAAATGCTTTTATCGCTGTTCCACATATCCGCGGCTTTATCAAAAGGTGCATGCAGTGATTGGATTTCAAGCCCCAGCTTATTTGCAGAGTTCACAATTTCTGCCAAAGTGCCTTCCGTTTTCCAAATAGGGGAGATAGCATCAAATCCAACGTTTTTTATAATTCGAAGCACATCCGTTGTCGGAATGTCATAATCGTTGCTGATGGAGATGCCGATTTTTTGTTTGTACATAGTCTTATCCTTTCAGTTCAATTCTAACAAAAGCTCTGAAAAGTCGGTGATGTATCTTTCTGAAATTGACTTCATATCCGATATGTATTCCTTGGAAGAAGCGTCAAAAACACCGTATACGTGCATGCCTGCTTCTTTCGCTGTTTTGACAGCATTGAAATTGTCGTCTAAAAAAATCACATCGCCAACATTCACTCCGATGCGCTTTGCCGCCGCTTTATAAATTTCAGGATTAGTTTTTGTTGTGTGAAAATCATCGCATGACCAAACATTGTCAAACAAATCAAATATTCCAAGCCGCTTTAGGCAGCAATCCAACATAGTATGCGGACTTGCGGTCAATACATTCAAACTTGCGCCATTGTTTTTTAATTCGCGCAAAACCTCTGCTACGTTTTTCTTTGCTATGATATGTTCTTCGTATTCCTTTTTAGCATAGTTGTTCATCATAGCTACAGTTTCTTCAACCGAATAAGGGAGTCCGAGTGATTGATAATACTTTGCAGTTCCTTCATATCCGAGCGGCGTTACCGTTTTTATAATGTCATTACCGTATGCAATATTATTTTCGTCTAAAATACGCAACATCACAGCAACATATGTTGGCATAGAATCTACCAAAGTACCGTCAAAATCAAATAAATAAGTTTTCATGCTTTATCCATCCGTGATAATTTTGTGTAAAAATATAATAGAAAAATACAATCTTATCGGCTTGTGCAAAGGCGGATACTTTGTATTTATGCATCGGCATAACCTGCTTTTATACCAATTATAACATGTTTTCAGGTGAAAATCAATGCTTTATTTAGTGCATTAGCCTATTTTAGTATAGTCCTTTCAATTATCTACTAAATGCTCTTTAAAATAAAAATTACAACCGACAACCTATTGTTTTTTCACGTGGAGATGGTATTTTCCATAAATCATAAGCGGAACATTTATTGAAAATTAAACCCCGAGCGGCAAATTCACAGTCAGTATGCGAAGCATACAATGATTGTTAAGCTGATGTCACTTAAGTTCGAGCCCGAAATCGTTCGTGGAAAAGAAAAAGGACTCACACTTTCGTGTAAGTCCTATGTGTTTAGAGGTCAGAATGACAACTCGCCAAAGCTGCTATTGGAGGCTTAATATCTCCTCGTGACCGTCATATTTATTATCCCAGCAAAGTAATGGGCACATACAAAGGTGTACACCGTCCCATCGGCATAAGCTCCAAAACAAGGCGATTGATCGCTTCTACCGTTTCTCCTGCCTTCACGGTAAATTTCAACGTTGCAATTCCGCTGTCATGGGAGTTCTTGTTTGTAATGACCGCCGTCTGCCTCCCTGCCGTAACAGTAAATCCTTCGGGCAACCACCAGCGGCAATTCAAATTGATCAGCTCGTCGCCCAGAGCACGGCGAGCATAAACCGACACATCCACTGTAATCTCTCCCGTCGGCTCAATGTCGGGAGCATGATTCAGGGTCAGATCAGCGCAAAGCGCGGCAGACTCATAATGCGCCGAATAGGGAGCAAACACCGTTGTCTTTCTCATTTCCTCGCATTGCGCAAGCATAAACTCCTGTGCATTCTCGGGGATTTCCTCACTGCTCTCGGTCAAAGTGACCATTGTGTGATTGGCAAATAGCATGAAAGGTGCTTGCGCAACGACACGGTCGGTAAGCTCGGTGCAGGTCTTGGGGACCGACCCCCCCGATCGATAGTCACCTCGGTTGATCGAAACCGTAATGATATCGTCGCCCACGTGCGCGCTCCAATCTTTTGGAATTGCCGCGGTACCACCAAGGATACCCATAGTCGCACCAACCGTTGCACCTGTACAATCGGTATCGTCTCCGCAGTTGATGGCAGTGATCATCGATTGTTTGAAATCTCCCTTGCCCCACAGCAGGCCAATGATGGCATAGGACACGTTTGTCGGTGCCTCAAACCAACCGTCACCGATGTCAGCGTTTCGCTCAAAGATCGCGTTACGGGCTTCCATCGCGGTCAGTCCTTTGTCATAACACGACAATACAAAACGAATACTGTCCGCTATTCTGGTTTGTTCGGGAATTGCCGCAAGACCCATTTCGATACAAGCTCTCAGATCACGCACAACGAATGCCGCCGATTGCATTGCCGCGACAAACGCCGCCGCAACGGTTCCTTCTCCTGCGCCGTGATCGACCTTGCCATCCTCCATCGCGTATTTTGCGGCAAGCGCAGGACAGCCGGGTGCCATGCACGCCCATACCTCAGTACGAATCCACGCGCCGTTGGAATCCTTCCACGTGTTTTGATAATCTCCCGACATAGGCGGTGTCAAGCCACGCCTCATATTGTTTTTTCCGATACCGTATTCGTTCCAGTTGGGAGGAAGCAAGCTGATCCAAAACTCCCCGAGCGTCGCGGCGTTGATCGCCAAGGGACCCATCTGCTCTACGGCGTGAAGCCAGATCAGCTGAAGATCCAGATCGTCGTTGGGCAAGGGTTTCCCCGCCTCACTCTTAAAGCCCTGAATATCCCACGTGCGTCGTTTCCCCTCATACGGCGCGCCCATCGTGCCGCCAATATTTTTACCGATCCAGCAAGCATAGACACGGTTGCGGTACTCCTCAAAATTTAATCGCATGTATACTTGATTTTTCATAATATAAAAACCTCCTTGATGATGTGCTTTGATTCTATCATATCAAGGAGGCTTGTGTAAATAGTGAACTTTTACCTCTTTTATTCCGTTTTTTTACATTTGATTTTTCGATATTCCAACGGTGTGCAATGATAAGATTGGGAAAAAGCGTGATAAAAGCTTTTGTTGTCGGAAAAGCCTACCCTCTGACCGATCTCTCTCACAGAAACATCCGTATTTTTCAATAGGTCGATCGCACGAGCCAATCGCTTTTGCGTAATATATTCCACAAACGGAATTTTAAATTTTTCCTTAAAGATCCGACTGAAATAGGACGGATTGTAAAAGCATTTTTGAGCCAGATCGTTCAATGTGAGCTTCGATTCCAAATTGTCGTCAATATATTCGGAAAGCTTCTGCCAAATATCGTGAAGCTCCGATTGCTCTATTCCAATTTCGGTTTTTCGCAGCATCTTGACAATCAAGGTATTCAGATAGTTCCCCAGTACCGTTTCCCACGAGGTCTGTTTTGCGCCATATTCCTTCATCATAGCGAATATAATATCTTCTATTTCTTTTCTGTCCTCACCCCCAAAGCTGATCCTTCCATAGTCCGATTCACTTCTCATATCGTTAAAGGCTGTCAAGGACAACACGGAAAAGGCATTCGATAGCGTAACGATTTCTTCGCTCATTACCTCGGGAGAAAACAAAATATTGACATAAGAACACTCCTCCTTGGAAAAGAACGCGTGGGTACAACCGTAATTCATAAAAAGGATGTCCCCATGCTTGACCTCATATGTTTGACCATTGATCGCGTGCGTCATATGCCCAGACAAAACATAGACGATCTCAATAAATTCATGAGTATGAGGCATTTCGTACGCCGAGCCTGTAGAAATATCGCATTTGAACACGTGCATGCTTTTACTGCTCTTCATGAATTCTTCGGTTTTATAAATACGCATGCGCTAACCATCCTTTCCTTAATTAATTATATCATAAATCTATTATTTTTTCAAGTAAAATACTGTAAGGGTTCAAGTCCCGATGGTTCGCAAAGAGTTGTCACAAAATACATTCTTAACTTTTTGCCCTAAAAGTCATAACCACCGGCCGTGCCGGTGGCTTGCACAGCCCCCTTAGGGCGTAACACCGGCTCGGTGAGCCTATAGGCTCGTCGAAAAGTCTGCCAAACGCGCAGATTTCACCGGCTTACCCCTAAAGGGGTTGTTTTATTTGCCTTCTTTTGTCGGCTCACCCGTAAACGGGTCTATGTACTCTTTTAAACTTAATTGCTCCGCCTCGTGATCCTCGTGTAATTGATTCCTTATGTACTCCGCAATAGCCTTTCTATTGCGCCCTACTGTATCTACGTAAAACCCTCTGCACCCAAAATGACGGTTTCCGTATTTATACTTCAAGTTCGCATATTTTTCGAAAATCATCAGGCTGCTTTTACCTTTCAGATATCCCATTACTTGAGATATGCTATACTTAGGCGGTACTGAAATGAGCATATGGATATGGTCTTTGCATGCTTCAGCTTCAAGTATCTCTATTTGCTTATACTCGCATAACTTTCGAAGCATCTTTCCTATATCCGCTTTTATCTTCCCGTATATTATTTGCCTCCTGTATTTTGGTGCAAAAACTATACGGTACTTGCAATTCCATTTCGTATGTGCTAAACTATCTGTGTCAAGTTTCACGACTTGATTCCTCCTTTGGTTTTTTAGTTTCGGTTGGCAGACCATCTCTATTCTACCAAAGGAGGATATTTTTGTCTATGCATAGCTAAAGCTTTTTGGAACCACCAGCCGGACTGGTGGTTTACCAGCGAACCCTTTTTACAAAGGCTTCGCTATACAACCCAAAAAGTCCTTGTAAAACAAGGACTTTCGGCCGGAGTTGTCAAATTGACCTCCAAAGATGTGTTTAGAGGTCAAAATGACAACTCTCATTGTTTCAAATCAGAATCAACCCTTTTCACCAAAATCAATAACAGTTCATTTTTAGGAATAGGATTATAATACCGTTGATAAGCCATTATATACGGTAATACCACGGACTGCGGGAGAAGATATATCTTTCACATCGCAAGCTGCGAAATCACTTCCGCCAATGCCAGAAGATTACTGGTTTCCGCCCAGCAACTACCGTAGAACACACCGCCGATACAGCGATCACCTTCCCAGTCTGACATATTGACACGTTCGTTGATAAAGCCTGCAGGTGTTCGATGGGCTTCGAGCGTGGCGAAATCTATGCCAGTGCGTTCCTCAGGGAGGATTTTCCAGTCGTAAATCGGGCGCTGTTCTGTGGACATATACTGACTGATAGTCAATGCGATATCCTTCGCCAGCTCCAAATACAGCGAATTGTTGGTCCACCGCCACAGTTTCAGCAGACTGTCGCCGGACAGCGTGCAGATGCCCGGCGCGGAGTGCTTGTTCTGAATATTGGCGAACACGCTACCCACGGTTTTCATGCCGAGACTACCGAATTCGCTGTTTTCGGGGAAGCGGTAGTTGTAGCTTACCACCCAACTAGAGCAATAATGTGCATTTTCTGTCGCATAACGGAGCCACTTGTCATTCCCGGTGACATCATACAGCACCACATAGCTTTCGAGTAGGCCGAACGCACTCTCACTGTCCACACACTGCAGTATTTCGCCGGGACCCCCAGTAGTGTATCCTCTCGAAAGGCTGGTTTGATAATAATATTCTGCGCTTTCTTCGGCAGTTGCCAGATATTTTTTGTCTCCAAAGAAACGATATGCTTCAGCCAGACCGGCAGGTGCAATTCCCGCGCTGGTGGAACCACCAACACAGAGTTCTCCCGTGTACACGTCTATAAACTGCCCGAACTGACCGTAAGTTTTCCACAACCTCACAAATCCGTCAGCAGTCTTCTTAGCTCCTTCGATAAATTCTTCGGGAATAGGCAGGTTTCTTTCCTGCATAAGGCGGAAGTGCTTAAAGAGGAAATAAAGCACGTCGGAGGATTTGCGGATCAAATGCCAGTTTTCAGCCCCCTGTACATTAAATCCGTCTCCGAAAACTTTTCCTTCGTTATCCACGATACCATGAAAAAATCCGCTTTCGGTTTGGGTGGAGAAGAGAAATCTCAAGGTACTCATTTCCCGCTCGGTTTCTATTTCGCCACCCAACTTCATAAGTGCGTATCCGCTCATGGCTCCGCCGATCCAGCCGGGCTGCCATACCTGAGAATGCTTTCTGTTAGTGCCGACCATGTAGAATCCCAACTCGTCGTGCCAGTTCATAGTATTGAATTTCTTTCTCTGGATGGCAAACTGTTCTTCTGGCGGGAGAACGGCAGGGTATTCGCAATCCAATCCCATGATCTTGCGGTTTTCAAAGAACACTCTGTAGAAATCCGCCAGACTTTCGCAAGTGAAATCCAAAATTCGGTGCTCAATTTCCGCCGGTTCGTCTATCCACGGTTCCGGATTGTCGTACATAGAACACATCCGATAAATCTTCTCTCGACGTGCTGGCCATGTCAGGCGGATTTCTCCATTTTCATACGCCAGACCGATATTCTTTCCGCCGATCTCCTGTACGGTAAAGACCAAAATACCACGTTTTTCGGAAGGGGAAAATACGCCGATGCAGGGGACTGCGGCATCTCCCGTTGTGACTTCGATTTTTCCGCTGCCATCCTGGTTCAGCCTCGGCACATTGGTGATAGTAACTGGCATATTCGTTTTGGTGTCAGAAAGCTGAAACATAGGTGGATATCGGCATTCCCGCACGTCAAACTGATTTCCCGCATAACAGCATGCGGGGATAAAAACATAATTGTCTGCCCCTTTTGTAGCTTTAATTATTTTAATCGCCATAAAATTCCCCCACTTCATATATCTGCGTATATCAATTCACACATATTTTTATAAACTTTATTCATCATTGTAACAGTTTTCTCTCAAAAGTCAAGTAAAAAAATCTTCATCTGCGATCATTTAAAAACTTCGCCTTTGACCTCTTTTTGACATATAAAGAGTTTTTTCAGAATATATCAGAAAAAAGGAAATCTATCAAAGGTGCGATATTGTCGAGGGTTCAAGTCCCGATGGTTCGCAAGGAGTTGTCACAAAATAATT